>PKWO01000041.1 GCA_003132085.1 Oxalobacteraceae bacterium
TTAACAAACGGAGCCACCGCTCTGCGCAAGGTCGCTTACTTCCGTGGCGCTCATGAAAAATCAAATGAATTCCAGGGCAAGGAGCCGAATTTCTCCGGTTTCGATACTGCTACGGCTAACCGGGGAACAGTTCGCACCATGCCGGACATCGAGGGGCTTGACCATCACCAGGTGGAGCGGCCAAGATCGCAGTCAAGGGACGATGGCTTATCGATGTGAGTAATTTCGCGGACGCGAAAATATAGTGACCAGGCAAGCAGGAGCAACGATGGAACGTAAGCGAAGTAACGCCTTCATAACGACTAGGAAGGGATTTTGCTATCTCACGATCAAAATCGGCAGGAGAAACTTTCACGTCATGCGAATTCGCAATTACACGATTGAAGCACAGGACAAGCGCGACATGCGGCGGCTGTACCCCGACATTCTTTTTGACTGGAAGAAAATCGGCCAGCAGCTTGCCGAAAAACGGGAGGTGTGCAGAACTTACCGCTCCAGGCGTCAAGCCCCACGTAACACACGCCAGGCATCCGAACCATTTGTGACGGTACTCTACGACCCAATGAAGCGCACGGTTTACACTTCCAACGCCGGAAATACAATCGCACTGCTTGACGCCATCCTGCGTTTTGATACCTAACGGTCGGCTGATCTTGGCGACAAGATGCGCCGATCGATGCGCCCGTTTTGTCGCCACAAATTCTTTTTGGTGACAGTGGCCGCGCCCAGGATCTTCCAGAGTGTCGCCAACAGCAAAAGCCGCCACATGTCGTCGACCATAGCCAAGCATGTCTATGGCGGACACTCAGAACAAATCTGAAGTCGTGGTACCGCATAGCCGGAATTAACTATGCTCGATGCGTTCCGAATCCTGCAGCATAGCCGTTCCTGTCTATGTCGGCCGCCATAGCCGTTTCTATCTATGGTTGCCGGTATGCGCGCTATAGCTCATGAGAATCATCTTTGGCCCGGCTCTTGTCGCCCGTAGCTGCATCGAATAATTCCTGATTGCGCGACCGTGGTTCTTTTTCACCGGCTTTCATCAGGTCGCGCAATTGCTTCGCTAATTCCACGTCGCCCGATTTTTCCAGATTGTCGGCAACCTTGCCCCAACCATCAAGCGCGTTTTGCCGGTTTGCTTCGATCTTGTCTTGCGCGGGATTCGTTGGGCGGGTCTTTGTCGAAACAGCCTCTTTAAGCTCGTTTTTCAAGCCCTGGTAGACCTTGGGTGTGCGTGGTGGTCGCAAAGCGCCTACAAAGGCCGTTTCGGGCTTGAGAGCCGCGTTCATGGCTCTAGTGTTTGCCCGTTCTTTGAACCGTTTGGCGTTAAATGCGGGCGACTCGGGATTGTCCGCACGAATTTGCCGCACTACCGGATGTTCGGGCTTCTTGTAATTGAATCGATGGCGGCGTTCACTGGCAGCGGCATCGATGCCAGTTTCCCGGAGCTTGTCGGCAAAACCTTGCCGCCACCGGAATAAGTCAGCCTTGCGCGGGTTTAGCCGCGCTTCGTCGGCCCGATCTATGTCACGAGTGCCTACGCATACGTGCATGTGCGTATGGTCGGTGTCGTCATGAAAAGCCATGACGTACCGCCTATTGGCAAACTCTTGCTTGCAAAATTCGGCGACTGCTTCGCGCATTTCCTTTTCCGGCGTACCGTTTGGCATGGAAAAAATGACATGCAGAAATTCGCGCTTTTTACTTTCTTCCGGGATTTGCGAAGCCTTCAATTGTTCGCGCAAACCGTTTACTTCTTTCATGCCCTTGATGGAATCGCCCGCTTCGTCAACTAGCTCTACCTGGCCGTTGCGGGAAATATATTCAAGGTGACGTTTAACCGACGCCATGCCGTCGCTGGTGCCGGTAATTTTAACCATCACTTCCGGGGCTTTGCGAATAATACTCTTGACGTTTTTCGCCTTTGCGCCAGCCGAAAAACTTACCGAGCCGCGAGGGGCCGGACTGCCACCCGACGACCTGGCCCGGTCGCGCCTTGCGCCCTGGGCGGTTCTCGCGGCAGACTGCTGCCTGACGCGAAAACCTTTTTCAAACCAAGAATCTATCGGGTCAAATGCGGGCATGTTGCCTCAATTAGCCAGTTGTCAGAATTTTTGCAAATTCAGCGTCAGACAGCCTTAATGCATCGTACTCGGCAACATCAATTTGTGGGCCAGATGGCAGAAGAATCTTAGTGGTGCAGTTTGATAAAACGGTGTCAGCCGTTGCCGGGTTGGTTAAATCTTTTCCGATAGGTGTTTCCATTTCGTTCCCTCTTAAAGTTAAACGTGTTCAGTAATGACGGAGTCAGCCGCCGCCGCGATCCTGGCATCACTAGAGCCGCCTGGCACAGATTGAATCAAGCGCTGATGCAACGCGCTACGGTCAGGTTCCTTTGCATCCAGCAGCCGCAAAAGCACCTTGTCAGGCACCATGACATAGCGGCGTCGGTTTGATCGCATATCGACTGTGCGCCAACCTTGCTTCGTGAACCATTCCCATTGCTCAACACTGATTGGATGCTTCAGACGAATTCTCAATCTATCTCGAACGATGTTGCTTCCCAAGAGCGGCTTGGGGCCAGGCGGCGACAGTTCACGCAACACACGGATTTTAAGCAAGGTGCGGAGAGAGTCTTTAATGCTCATGATTTCGACCACATCAAAGAGAGTGTTCGGGAGTTTCTCGCTTTTGTTCTTTCGCTTGGTCGGTAGTCCGCTCTTTGATATCGCCCAAGGTTTCTTCATTGATGCGCTTCAAGAATTGCGGGTCTTGAGCCAGCTTGTCGAAGCGATCAAGCGCATCATCCCGAACCGTTGCGGGTTCATTCTTGTTTTGTTCGATCACGACACCGCGCCAAAAAGCCAGCTTCGTCAATTCGGCCACGTCCTTATTTGCCAAGCCTGGTTTCTTTTGAAGCTCCTGCATATTCGCAGAAACGTTTTTCGTTGCTGCATCGTGCATCGCCGCCTGGTTCTTATTCAGATCGTGACGCGGGGCGGCAACGGCTGGTTCTGCGGTAGCGGCATCCCGTTCTTGTTTGCGCTCTTGCAATGGCGTGATTGAGTTCGTTGACCGCGCTTGCGTCAATTCTTTCAGTTCGGCGATGTCAGCATCTTTAGGCGTGTATCCCTGCGTTCTGATGCCTTGCGATTCGGCCTGAAGCCACGCCTCACGCCGGAATTCTTGCGAGCCGGTTAGCTTCAGCGAATCCCACTGCTTCGCCTTGGCGTATGCCACCATGTCCGCGATGGCGTCTTTGTCGGTCGTGGACGTGGCGAGTTTGTCGCCTTTGTCATGAAACATCAGGCGGTTAGAATCCTTGGCGAAAAACTTGCCGTCCACCTCCGTATAAGCTTGCGTGATACGACGCGGCAGAATGATATCTGCCCGGTCGATCTCCCGGCCCTTGCGCTGCACATCAACCGAGTTCAGCCCTTGCCCTGCTAATTCGGTTTCGCGCTGTTTGCGTCGAAGCAATTCTTCTTCTGCTTGTTTTTTCAGTGCTGCATCGACACGTTCTCTTGCATCATCGGCGGCAGCGGCAGGCACTTGCACGTCAGCCGATTTGCGGGCCTCTTTGTCCGATATGCGCTTATCGTTCTCACGGTTGATGTTGCCGACCGCTTCCGCTACGTCAGGGGCCGCAACCTTCAAGCCAGATTGATAGTATTCAGACCGAATGCCCGCCATCAATAGGGCAGTCTCTTCGCGCCGGTCGGCGTCTTCAATCTTGCGGAAGTCAGCGGCATCCAGCGCCGCCCACTGGCGGGCTTCATCCGGCGTATTGACCTCGATAAGCCGGTTCGTAATCGCAAGCCGCGCATTGACCCCTTCGACACCCTCAAGCTCTGGTGTCTTCACTTTATCAACGGCGACCTCATGTTGCGCGTTTCGCGCCACGATTGCCGCCTGTGCTGCACGGTCGCTAGTTTCAATGCTTTTCTGGTCAGCCATAATGAAAATCCTTTACTGTTTATTTCGAGTTCGCAGGTACGCGAGTGACAATGCGATACTCTTCAAGACGTCCGGAAGATAGCGGCTCCCACACAAGCGCAACCTCTGCTAAAGCGTCACCCTGGCCCGCAAGCCGGATGTTATGCGTACCCCAACTAGGCCGGACGCACAAAAGCGCGACCTTGCCAACTTGCTTGATTGCCCCTTCGCTGTAAGTCTTGTCCTCATACTTGCAGCTATGCGCAGCAGTCGAATGCGAGGCTTCGAGAACAGCCGCATGCAAGCTTGTAAGTTCATTGCGAATGTTTACCAGGGTCGCAAGTTCAAGAACTGGCTTCGGAGTCGTTTCGCTCATGCTGGCGACGGTATCCCCGGCCACGGCAACCAGACCAACGGAGCAAAGCGACACCGCGACAATGGATTTTTTCAAAATATTTTTCATGTTAGTGTCCTTGATCTTGCGCCGCTGCTGCTGCCAGCGCCGCTTGTTGCGCGTCGTAGGCCGCTGCATCTTGCTGCCATTGGCTGTTTGAAGCACCGGCAGCAATAGCAGGCGCAAAGCTTTGCGTCACACTGCCACCGCCGAAACTCCACCACGTTTGATTCCACGGTTGCCCGTTGATGGTCACGGTAATAACTCCCGACCAAGTACACATCGGCACGTTGTTCTCAGGGCCACCCATATACCGGTATTGCACAGGGCAGTTATACCCGCTGGCCCACCCGCTTGTAGCGCTATTATTCTGACCGCTCGAACTGCTACTGTTCATGTTGCAAGAGGGGAAAGCGTGGCCGTGCGCAAGGTCGCTAAAAAGCTGTTCAATCGGCGGGACGCATTGCGACACCGACGACCATCCAGCCGGATTTGCAAGACACAGGACAACCGTACAGCCATCGACGGCATGCGCGGAAAATGAAGCAAGGGCGAGTGTTGCAGCAAAGAGCATACTTTTCAGATTCATCATGAGTCTCCAGTTGTGTTGATAAATAAATTTCGCGTCCGCGAAAATCCGTTTTAAAGCTTGGCGACAGATCCAGCTCGCCGGCGCCGTGGTTTTGTCGCCACTGCCAAGATGGTGACAGGCCGGAAGATCCAGGGCGCGGTCGCTGTCACCAGTCGTTTCAATCAGATGCCCAATTCCTTGAGTACCGCCAACCCCTTATCAATCGCCATGATTGCGGCGACCGATGCTTTAGGCTCAGACGCAAGCCTTAACCACTCTGTACGGTAGACCTCCGCAAGCAATGGCGCATTGCGCAAAACAATCGCGGTTTCAGCATTGCGAAGATTGGCCGATGACGTGTAGTTAAAGCTTCCCAACTGGACGTGTTCACCATCGGCCACCATAAACTTGTGGTGCATCGCTGCATAGTTCTCTTGCCGAAAGACAGGGATATCTTGCGACACCAGAAAATCCACCGCCTTATAGCCGCCCTGGTCATCGCTGTTCTGTGCGTGGTCAACCACGGCCCGCACATCAACGCCGCGCTTTTTCGCATCCACCAGGGCGAACGCGATTTCCTTGCTGGTGAACGAATACGACGCTACCAGCAGTTCTTTTTTTGCTTCCAGAATCAAAGACATCACCACTTCAAGCGCATTGCGTTTAGGGCTGAATCCCACCTCGAATGTCGCCCCTGGCGGAAGTGCTTGAGTCTGGATGGCACCGGCAAAATGCAGGGCAGGCGAGGGCGCAGCGCGTTCAATGATGTTCGCCGGTTCGCTTTGATCCGGCACCGCCGCCACCGGCAAATTAGCCCGCGCCTGGAAAATCGGTTCCTTGTACCAAAAGATTTTTGACACCAGGGCGGGCGGCATATTCTCCATGCTGACAATCGCCTTTTCCTGCCCGATAGCCTTGATTTCTTGCGGCAGCATCACGGCCCGCCTTTGATCGCTTTCCGACTCGCTACGACCGGACTTGCCGGACAATTGCCGCGACTTCGACACCCCTTTTTCAGTCATATAGCCGATCATTTCGCTATAGTCCTTGGCGTCATTGTCATCACGCGGCGCAAAAATAATTTGTAGCGCCATGTTCGTGAGCATGGTTTGCGCGCCGGTTTCGTCGTAAAGCTTTTTATCCTTAACCTGGCTCTTGCTTTGGAAAATCAGCAGCAAGCGCATGTTGTACCCGGCCATGTACGCCGACGCCTTTTCGATAATCGACACCCGGCCCATCGCTGGAAATTCATCAAGCAGCAGCAAGCATTGATATTTCAAACTCGGATCATCTTGCGGCAGCTTGTCCATGTTCAGCACAAGCAATTGCTGAAAAAACAGATTCAGGAATGCGCCAAATTTATCGATGTTCGATGGCTTGATGACCACGTAAATGCTCATGCGCTTTTTGCGCACGTCGCGCAAATCGAACGTGTTTTTCGATGTTGCCTTGGCTGTAATCGGGTCGGCGAAAATCGAGAGCGGCTTATCGAATGAAATCATGATGCTGTTGCGCAGCTTGTCGCTAGTTTGCGCGAATTTCAAAAGCTGTTCGATGCATTCAGGCGAAAGAGGCTCGAACGGCTCCCGTTCCTTGATATGCGCCCGGAATGTCTCTTCATCCTTGAGAACCTGCAACGTAACGGCCATGCGTTTGATGTGCGCAATGTTGAATTTCGGGTGCAGCTTGGATGTGTCCATCACATAAAGCGCAAGCCCCAGGAACAGGCTTTCGGCAGTAGACGCCCAAACGTCATCGGACGGCGGATACAGAATGTTCGTGATCGACATCAAATCACTGACCCGGAACAATGGATTGTCCCGGACGTAACTAAGCGGGTTCCAGCAGGCGGTTTTGAACTCTTCGTTATCCGGCGCAAATTTATGTACCTCCTGGCCGCATTGCGCACGGAAGCCGGATGTCATATCAAAATTCTCGCCCTTGATATCCAGCACGACTACCGAATCCCGATAGTGCAACAGGTTTGGAATGACGACTCCAACCCCTTTCCCAGACCTCGTTGGAGCGGCCAGGAAAAGAAATTGCTGCCCCTTGAACAGCAAAAATTCATCCTCGTTTTTGCCAACGATGACAGACGGATATTTATCGTCCGGCGAATCCGGTTGCAGAAGGCCCGACTTCACCAGTTCGGGCTTTGTGGCGAATCGCGCCGAGCCATGCAGTTCACGTTTCTTTGGCATCAGCGCCGCGAACCCAATGCCGCCGAATACGAAAACAGGCAAGGCGATGCTCAGGAATCCGGCGATTTCGGCAAACATCTTTGCCTTTTTAGCGCCGTACTTTGCCAGGTCAAACACCAGTGAGACAGACGGCGCGAGAGGCGGGACTACATCGGCGAACAGATTCTTGATAAGCAGAATAGACGACAGGTACAGAAGGCCGACGACTGTGCAGAGGCAGAGCGCCAGCAGCACGAAAATGGCTATGATGATCTTTTGCTTTTTCATACGGCTTCGCCTCTAAGCAATTTCAATTTCTTAACAGGGTCGTAATACAACTCCTTCATGTACGTTTTATCGAAGTAAACCACGACATCGATTGTGGTCATGACTTCCGACATGATGTAGTTCATATCGAGTGTTTTCCCGACTTCAGATTGTTTGATGTAAGAGCCAATCTTGTACAGCGCACCACGGCAATCATTGGCGTGAATCGAAGTCACAGACCCGCTATGCCCGGATTTCAACGCCATCAAGTAATCCCAAGTTTCATCGCCGCGTAACTCAGTGATGAAAATGTGGTCAGGCTTCATCCGCATGCAGCTTGCAAGTAGAGCCTTGGCCGACACCAGCGCCGAGAAAAACAGATGGACGGAATTCTTGTGGTTAGGCGTCGTCAGTTCGTGAGCGTCTTCCAGGGTGAAAATGCGCCGACTGGACGGATAGCAATCGATAAGCGCCTTGGAAAACGTGGTCTTTCCCGATCCAGTGCCGCCGACCGTGACCACGTTCAATTTATGCTCTACGGCCAATTCAAAAAACTGTACAAACTTGCGCCGCTTCGCCAGGTCAAGCAATACCTCTTCCCACGGCTGAAGGGTGTCACTCAGCGACGCTAGAGCAGGATTGAGCCGATTTGACGACTCGTAATTCTGAAGCGTGAAGCGATCGCTTGACGGCTTCCGAATCGTCATGCAAACCGTGCCGTCTTCCGACGCGGGCGGCAGAACAATTTGACAGCGTTCACCAGCCGGTAAGGTCAATGACCCTATCGGCTGATCGCGGTCAACCTTCTTTTGATTGAATACGGCGATTGACGTTGCCAGCCCTTGAAGATTCGAGAGTGTCAGAATCGAGTTTTCCCGGCAGTGCCACCCCCTTGAATCCTCTACCCAATATTCACCAGGCCGGTTAATCGCAAACTCGGTGATGTCTTCCCTAAGCGCATCCTGAAAACCGTACTTCCGCATCAATTCCCGCACCGACAAAGACCTGTCGGCCCCGGCCCCGGCTCCGGCCACGCTACCGGATCGAATGGCTACAGGCGTACTCATTTGATTAGCGTGTAGACGTTTTCAAACGACACGTCGCGGGCCACCAATACATAAACAACCGTTGCCGGAAGCACTCGGAGGGTTGGCGGGATGTTGATCGAGTTTCTAAGCGCCTCAGAAGCCATGTTTGAGCCGGTATTCGTGGTGGTCGTGTATGACGGCGCACTACCGTTGTTATTGGCACCTTCTTTAGCCACAAGATAATTGCCGTAGTCTTGAACCAGGCTCATGAGGATGGCCCCGCCGAAGCGCGTCCAGAAATGCGTTTCCACGTAGCCGGGAATGCCGTTATAGCCCATCTGGTCGGTGCCAGGGCTATCGACTTGCGCATAAACACCGGACGGGTTATCGATACGTGTCCACAAGATGAACGTGCGTTCTTGGCCTTGCTTCAGAGCCGATCTTTGTTCACCGAAGACCGTCGCATCACGCTCAATCAAGAGCGTTTTCCCGTTCGCGCTATACACATCTTCCATGACTTTGCACACCACAAAGCCCGCAAGCGTCGTATCGATGCCAGTTTGCAACGCGCAAGGAATTGATGCGCCGCGCTTGAGCAGGTAATCAAGATTCGGCAATACACCGGCCTCACGTCTTGCCAAAACTGTTGGCTCAAGTGCAGATGCAAGGGCATCGCCGCCTTCCGGTTTGCCACCGCCGAGCGCCGCAAAACCTTGATTGCCGCCGACCGACAACGCTTGCGCAGGATAGGGCGAGGGCGGCGCGCTACCAGCGGACATTTCAGATTTCTTTTTTTGCTCGGAATAATCGACCAGCACTTGCCCCGAATACTTTCTTTCTTCGGGCGTTAGCTGCTTGGGCGGTGCATTCTTGTCGCCGTGTTGATTGGCACCACCAGCACCACCAGGAGCCGCGCCAGGAGCCGCGCCAGGAGCATGAGCGTCAGCACCCGCTTGGCCGGGATTGCCGCCGCCCGCTTTCGCGGCGTCCGCTCTCGCCTTTTCCATCGCGGCCAAAGCCTGAAGCTTGGCGGCGTTATCCGAATCCTCTTTAAGCTTGTCGTCCTTGTGAATCTGATCCTTCAATTTCTCAATACCAGCATTATCGACAGCACTATTCTTGTCGCCGATGCCTGAAGCCTTCGCGCCAAGAGTTATCGGCGTGGTCGCCGCTTTCGGTTGACGCCCCTTGAAAAACCATAGCAACCCGAAAACCACAAACAACATGCCGATTAGAATGCCGATCAAAATAAACAGCTTGCCGACATTCGACTTCGATCTAACTTTGCTCGATGGAGCGCCTAACACCTTGGCATTGTCTTTTGCATTCAGCGACGGTATTGCGCCCGCTGTTGGTTCAACCACATTCTCGCTCATTGCTGCACCCCTTTTTCAATACGAACCGCGCCGGACACGCCCGCACCTAATCTATTAAATTTCGGCAACTGATAATTATTGTTGACGATCTCAATTACCTCCTTGCCTAGTCTTGCCCGAACCGTGCGTATCACTTCCTGCAAAATGATGGTGTTGCGTTCAACAGGGTCAATACTGGTATTGATTTGTGCTTCCGTGCCATCAGGCAGGAGTTTGAAGAACACAGGCGTTTCAATCGCACTGTCATACATCAAGCGTGTAAACCGTCCATCATCCCAGGCAGCGGTCGGCTTCAGCAACACGTTGCTGCCACGCCAAACATAATCGGTATTCGGAATGATCTTTTCCGATTTTGCCGCCGCCGTGAGTTTCGCCCTTTCCGCCAACTGGTCGGCTCTCGCCTTGTCGGTATCCGGGTAATCGAAATACATAAAATAGGTCGGCTGCTCACCCTTTTTCACCATATCCAAATCGAATATGTAAGAGCGCTTATTCGTCACGATGACAAGGTTGGTTTGCGGTTTCACCGCTGTCGGTTTGAAAACGATGCTACTGCCACGAGCGCTTAAATTCCATGCGGCAGCATCCCCCATACCCAATATGGTCGAGTGCGAACTCTCAAGCGTTTCCCCCTCTTCAAACTGAATCAAGACAGTGCGCCCAACTTGAGCGCGGATCGGGTACACATTCTTTTTCCCGTAAATCACTTGCTGAATCCGCGTATCGTCTACTGCCGCATGCGCAACAGAGCAGAGAAGCAAAGCAAGAATGAATAGCGCCTTAATTGTTTTCATCATTTCACTGCCTCCGCGTCAACGCGATATGTCAGCACTCTAAAGCCGAGCGGATTGATAAGGCGCTGCTGATCGGTCATCAGACCGGAATTGTAGTGATACGCAATCGTAGCGACGTATTTTTGTGGCGGCGACCCGTCCGTGTTTTCGCCGTTCGTTGCCACTTTTTCAGTCGTGAATCGAACCTGCGCAAGCTGGCCGACGAAGGCAACCCCTTCGATATGAACCTTGACCTTCGCCTTGTCCTTGTACACCTTCAGCGGCGCATTCACGGCTTGCACGGCCTTCGCATATTCGTCCCCTGTCGGTCCTTCAGACATCAGCTTCACGGCATCGAATTGTTCGCCAATTTCATACCAGTCGTAACCTTCGCGGAGCCGGACATAAACCGCCAGCCAGTGCTTATCCACGACTTCGCCAAAATGCTCTTGCGCATCCTTGACCGCTCTAACAACTTCCGATTCACCTGTGCTTTGATCGACCTTGATAATGGTCGGCACAGGCTCAGGCCGCGTCAACAATGCAACCAAGAATGCCAGGATAGACACGCTGGTAATTGCCACACACACGCCCGCGATCCACCACGCTATTTTCCGGGACAGCTTGATTTCATCGATTTTTGAATTCTCGAAATCTTGAGCCGCCGCCATGAAATCTTGCGGCAACCTCTTCGCCGCTTTTTTTATGTCCACCACCGCTTTTGTCATGTTATCCAGCCTTGCGAATTGAATTACTGTTAATCTTACTTGCGACCCATCTTGCCCCACTTACCGCACCCCTGGCCCCGCTTGCCATACCTCTTGCCATGCCCCTACCAACGCCGTGCCTAGCGCCTATTGCGCTGGCCGCAGACCCGATACCGCCAGGCATGGCCGCGTTAATGCCGCCCGCGCTCAGTGACGAAGCCAGGGCGCTTACCTGCTTAATCAAGAACAGCAAAATGAGATTGCCGATAGCGCACAGGAAAACGCTGGTGAAAGAGGCATCAATCAAAGTACCGCCCGCGCCGCCACCGGCTTGAGTCATCATTGTTTTCGACAGGCCGACCGAGATAGTCGCAATGACCGCGACCATCAAAGGAATCAGGGCATAACTGAATGCCGTATTCACCCACGCTGAAAAATACTGCCTGGTCGCTGGAAACAATAGACATCCGAAAAATATAGGCCCGACCATTGCGACAATGAATGACCCGGTATTTGCGACGATGATTGCCAACGTTGCGGCAACCAGAAACGGCACCAGTCCGATAATCACGATGATTGACTTCAACACCACCAGCAGCAACGTGCCGATGTACGTAAAACCGCTAAATCCGTCCGCTGCCGTAAATCCATCATTGATAATTTGCAGATACGCGAGCGCCAGCGTATCGAGTGAATTGGCCGTAACCGTGCCGCCGCTCACCGCGTTCGCCAAATCACCGCCCAAGCCGGTCACAATCGGAATGACCATCGACGTGTAGTTAGCTGCATTCAGCCCCATGCTGATAACGATGGCGAAGCCCACGCAGCGCATACCAAAATCCATCACCGGCTCTGTTTCCGCTCCGCGCAAATAATTGATCGTAATCAGCATCACGTAGATGCCAAAACAGATCGACACCAAGGGGGTAATCGCCGTGGCGATTGCGCCAGCCGCCGACGAAGCGCCAGAAGCAACGATGGTATTGATTTGATTTATTAGCCAGGTAATCGGCGCACTTTGATCCATCTTCACTTCCCTTTTTTCGCGTCCGCGAAAACAACAAATTCTTTTTGGTGACAGGCCCGCGCCGCCGGCGCCGGGCATTTGTCACCACAGGTTTTAATTGCCGGTCAGGTTGCCGCTTGCGGTCATGCAACTGGCGATCTTGAATTCATTGCAGCGGAACTCTTTGCGCGCAAGCGTTTCGGCGGCTTCCACGTCCTGCTCGTGCTTGGCCTGGATAGTCTTCAACAGTTGTTGAGTGCCGTTGATCGCGTTGGTTTCGCTCACCAGGCGATTGTGCAAATCATCCTTTGCCGCAGGGTCGGAAGCAGAATCGATTTGCCCCATCAGGCTTTGCGTTTGCGCCAATCGCTGATTAGTTTGCTGAAAGAAGGTATCCATCGTCGCAGCCTGTGACGCCTTCAGGTCATACAGAGCGTTCAGTTGCGGATTGCTTGAGGTAGGGAAGGCCGCGCGCCGAGTTGTATATGCTGCGGTGCCTTTAATCGTACTCAGTACGCCGTCCCAGGTTTGCGGAAGAATCGAGGCAATGGCCGGGTTGTTCAGTAAGCCGCCCATCCCGCGAGAGCCAGTGATCGCGTTGTATTGCGTCACCGCTTGATTGTACTGTTGTACCAATTGCTGATATTGCGAATACATGCTCTCAGCTTGAGCCGCCCATTGCGCTATCACCGCAACTTGATTTATTTCGTCCACTGCTATATGGGCAATGTCTGTCACTGGAATTTGCGCATGCGCCGACATAGCCGAAAACGCGATGCATGCGGCAACGATGGAGCGAATAGGATTAAAACTTTTCATGTGATCCTCACTAGGTAGTTAAGTTAATTTTTTTCTTGCTTCGACCAGCCGCACGCAACACCTTATAAGCTGGCACCCATTGGTCGGGATGTTCGCCAGCCTCTTGCTTCGCTTGTTCCAGATATGGGAAGTCTTCAGCCGCCATCGCCAATACCGCGATATCGTCACCCATGCCATTGAGATCAAGTTTCGCTACGCTCGATTGAGAGCCTTGCTTGATTAAAAATTTGCGCGACATCAAGCCGAGCTTTTTCAACTTCTGAAATTCCTTGAGCGTCAGGCCAAAGCGCGAGTAGCCGCCAAGACCATCTGGCGTTTGAAATTCAGCATCCGGGTTCGGCAAGTAAATCTTGGTTGGCGTTTGCTGAAGAATGGCCGGGAGCAGAGGGCTTTTAATCGCATCTTCGGGCGACTGCGTGACCAGCCAGATAAATTCGTCACGGCGGCGACCTGTCTTGAGCGAATCAAGAATCTGATTCGCTGTAGTCGGGTATTGAATCGGCAACCAAAATTCTTCGACAATGGTGCCGAGCAAGCCGCCGCCGCGTTGCATCAGCGTTTTCAAATGGAACAGGTAGGACAAGATAGGCTCTGTTGCCGGATGACCGGCAACGAGGAAATCACTCACGTCAAAGCCGACACGGTGGAACTCTTCCCACTTGAAATTGTTCGTTGGATTGTCCAGCGCATAAGCATAGCGGCCATCGTTTTCACCGTAGCACCAGCTTGCCAAACGGCGGGCCAGGCAATTTTCGCCAGCGTCAGGAATGCTTTGCAGCAAAACACCGAAGCGGCGATGCTCGAAATCAAGTTCAAAAACGTTGTCAACGGCGCGCTTGATGTCTTTAATTTCCTCTGCCGTCGCTTCTTCTTGTCCTTTCCGGCCGCAAGCGCCCACCAGGTCATAAAGAAAATTTCTGTTCTGCGGCGTATCGGGCAATTGAAACGGATTTAAGCCAGTCGGTACGCCATTAGCCAGAGTGAAATACGTACCGCCTTGTGCTTCAATAAAGCCGCGCATGGAGCCGTCTTTATCGATGGCGAACAGCTTTGCATTGAACCGTTCCAGAAACGCAAGCAGCGTCGTTTGAAGGGTCGTTTTACCGGCTCCGGTCGCTCCCAGGATGACCGCGTGACCAGCCCGCTTTTCGCCGTGGGCGTCCAGATCGGGAAGCGACCAATGCGTATTGAAGTGATAAACGCCGTGAACGCTCGTTTGCAGCGGAAGAATCGCCGATCCATCGCCGATTGGATTGCCGAATTGCTTGCCAGAGCTATAGGTGTTCATGCTGAACAAACCGAGCAAATTCCGCGTCGTTTTAGGCATCACGCGAGGCCGACGTTTTACATTGCCCGGAAATATCGAATAGAACGTTTCCGGCGCATGAAGCGAGGCCGGACTAAACAACGTGCCGCATGAGCCGCTTAATGTTGTTCTAGCCGTTGCGCCGCGATCCTCCGCTTGTCGCTCCGTGCCGCCGTGGACGATAAGCGCGCCGTGCAATTCACCGAAGTACGTGATACCCGACATGATGGCCCCTTTGCCAAGAGCCATGTCTTCCATTTGCTCTACAGCTTCATCCCCCGCCGACTCCATTTTATTGAGCGCTTGGTTGATTTGCCGCACAGAGTCAGCCGCGCTAATGAAAGTGAATGACAGCGCGAGCAAGAACGGGAAGGGAAGTTCAAGGAGCGGGTTAAATTTGCCGCGAGTGGTCGGCTCCGGGAAATCTTTCAAGTCATAAAACGCGCTAAATTGGTTGCCACGGTCGGGAAATCGTGTCTCGATCAGCTTGTAACCATGATGCAAGGAACTGCTTTCAACCACTTGAAACAAAGGTAAGGACGTGACCGGAATTCGCTCACGAAATCCGTTGAAAAGGTAGCCAATGAATTCGTACAATTCGCTGAATTTATTGCCCTCATATTCGTACATCGACAACACTTCACAATCGTAAGCCGCAAGCGACTGCGTTACGATCAATAACATCTCTTCCGCTTCACGAATACATTCATCAAGATTGTCGTTCATGTTCGGTTTCAGGAGAAACGACAAGTAGAATGCATTCTCGAAAATTTCAGTGCCGTCAAACTTTGCCATGTACTTCGCACTGAAATCCCGCATCCATTGATAGCTGAATTTGTACTCAGTTTTGAACTCTGTTTTGAAGTGATCCAGATGCGCCCAAACAGCAAGGCGCGACCCTGTGGACTTGGCAATACTCAACAAGAATGTGTTCAGCGAATCGTAGTTGTCTTCCAGCATGTTGTCGCCGACAACTTCAAACGGAACCCCTGCCATGCGGACGGTAAACATGACCCGTCCATCGGCCAGCGTAATGATGCTATCCGTGACATGGTAGTTATACTTTGGCAGGAATTCTTCACCGGCCAACTGTCTTTTCAAAATAGCGCTTAACATTTTTTAATTTGCGTCCGTAAGTAGTTGGGGCGAACGTTGTAGTACCGCCGTACCATTTTGAGTTACCGCCCATCATCGAAACGATGCGCCATTTTGCTTCGAGGCCAAGAATCACGATTGCCTTGTCGTCGTTCTCACAAATGACCTTGAAGAAAATGAGGACAGGAACGCCAAGCAGCGAGAACAACCAACCCGAAGGGGTGACGAATGTACCCAACGCCATGCCCCCGATTAGTGAGACACAGACCACGGCTAGACCAGCCATATAGGGAATGCCCCAAATCATCGGGCTTCGACCCATGCCGTTGTAGCTTATGTACTCAACCGGCTCTCGTTCCTCCAGAGCGTCGAGCATGCTCACGCGAACAGACTCCATGCCCAGGTGCCCAAGGCAATCGAACCGCCGACGAAGGAAACATAGACCACGCCCCATCCGAAGTCGCCCCAGGTCTTTTTCTCTGTAAAGGCCATAACACCCAGGTACAGCAGATAAATGATTGCGAGCGTACCGACGATGGCGTACACCCCGGTTTGCACACTTGATGCCGCAGTTTGCGCAGCAGTCAACCCGCCAAGCGTCCCGCCGCCCGCTGCTTGCGCCAACGACAGCCCGGAGGCCGATGCCAATGCCAATGCGACGGCAGCTTTTTGTACTTTGTTAAATGTCTGATGCACGATTATTCCCTTATTTGCTGAAGTTTTTGAATACATCCCAATCCTCATACTTCTTATCTTCCGAAGCTGTTTTTTGGGGTGCGTTTGATGAAACGGAAATGCTTTGACTACCCTTTGATTCTGATCCTTTCCAACTGGTGTTTATCGCAGGTTCTTTCGACACGCGATCAATCTCCCGCAACAACGCCTGCAAGTCGCCGTTCAAGCGCGCAATAGTTTCCATTCCCTCCGTTTTTTGTTCGGCTGTTACAGCCTTTTCTTGCGCATTTAATGCCGCTGTTATCTTCGCGGTTGTGTCGGCCTTTTCTTGCAGCAAAATAGCCAAACGCCCGTTCTTTACAGATTCGGGCGAGGCGGTAGATGCCAGAATGGGACTGGCCGTCGAATCGCTAATCGATTGAGCAAACGCAGGCGACAAAAAACAAGCGGCAATCAACAACAAAAGCCGCTTCAATTTTCGTACCTATGCTTGATGATTTCGATCTGTTCAGGGCTGTTTATTGGGCTTGTTTTTGCGTCAGAATTCACTTCGGCAAGTTTAGGTGCAGCGCAGCCTGACACGAAAAAAGTAATCGTTACGGACACGAAAATAGCTAGATATTTGTTCATTTTTTAAACTTAAAAGTGATGAAAAACTGAAAAATTTTGCGCATTTATCTTGTTAAAAGCACGGGATGCATTTGCAAGTCATTGTTGAGCGCGAGCGAGCTTCCACCCGCTAACCTCAACAAAAACATCGCTCGCGAGTTTGCAGTTCTCTTGAACAAACGTGATCGCACTGACCACGTTTCGCCAAACCTTCATATCGCCCCGCGCCGTCTCAATGG
Source organism: Oxalobacteraceae bacterium (assembly GCA_003132085.1). Taxonomy (GTDB): domain Bacteria; phylum Pseudomonadota; class Gammaproteobacteria; order Burkholderiales; family Burkholderiaceae_D; genus PKWO01. The sequence goes on from PKWO01000041.1 coordinate 16,982, forward strand.
TGTGAGGTTCGTCTTGCCCCTCAAACTTCAATGAGACAGTCCAAAGTCCCTCCTTGGTCTGATGAACGGTAACGATGTATTGGGAGCCAAACGACACTCCAACCATTTTTAAATCCCGTTTAGTTAAGCCATTCGGGAGAGAGTCGGTCAAATCAGGCATAAGGCATTCAATTTAAGGAATTGTATTAGTTTATGATAAATGTAAAACAAAAACACGTATTGTTAAACAAAAAGCCTATTTGTGCTTTTTTTTGCGTTATTGCCTTGACAATTTCTTGATGAATTATATGCTACACGATAGCAGTATGCAATCATTTACATAGCAGCTACATACTGTCAATTCTGACAGGTAGTGCTATTCGGTAGCGATATGACGGGTGAGGAGGCGGCATGCTGCTGGTGTCTTCGGCTTGCATAACGAGGTAATCAACCAAGATTTTCCATGTTTGTACAGTGAAGCCAGCAGTATTGCCAACTGGCAGAAAGTACGTCCTCAGAATGCGCCCATCTAGCACGATTTCGTGAAATAATCTCGCGTCGCGAGCAGAGGGTAAAAAATCACAAAAACGCACTAATGCAGAATCGACATGCGTTTTCGCACTTTCCAATTGCTCTCTGGTAGCAGCCTTCTATTACTTATAAGCATCAAGACGGAGATCGTATGAATAATGAACAACAGGAGCCAGTCACGGTTTTAATTGGCGATGATCACTCGATTGTCATTGAGGCAGTCGCTATGCAACTCACAGGACAAGGTTGCAAGATCATCGGAAAGGCGAAGACGGTTGAGGATGTTATCGCCAAATATTCGGAATTGATGCCCGACGTACTTGTACTCGACATTAAATTTTCCGGAAAGCGTACTGGCCTCGACGTGGCGAACGAAATTCTTGAAAAGCACCCGGACGCAAAGATTGTATTTTTGAGTCAGAACGATCAAGACGCTTTAATCAGGGAAACGTACAAGCTAGGCGGTCACGCATTCTTGACGAAGGATTGCGACCCGAGCGAACTCGCTACGGCTGTTTTGCGAGCGCATAAAGGCGAACTGTACTTTATGCCAGGCACTGCCGAACAGTTGGCCAGTGCGTTGCTGCGCGGCGATCCTGGCACTCCAGCCTCGCCTCTCGCCCAGCTAGACACCCGCGAGGTGGAAATTTTTACATTGATGGCGCAGGGGTTCACCAATGAGGAAATTGGCGAAAGATTGAGCCTGTCAAAAAGAACGATCAGCATATCCAGCCAACACATAAAGGATAAGTTGAATTTGCATCGGCCAGCCGAGATAACGAGACTGGCGGTTAGGCTGGGCTTGATCGAGCCGTAATCGTAGTATTTTCGCGGGCGCGAAAATCTGCACAAACAAGGGCATCACATGGTCTACTCCGCATCCACGCTCATTACATTTGGTTTGCTCGCAGCGTCGATAGTCGCTTTGTGGGCACCGCAAATCAAACTCGCTCAATACCGCGTTCATGCGTGGGTGCCTGTTTTTGCTGCATCAGTGGTGAGCGGATTCATCGGCGGCATTCTCGCGTGGCAGGCTATAGCATCCTTATCCGCGTTCGGCATGCTCGCGAAGGCAGCGCGGGAGCTTCCTGTCGGTCGCTTAATACGAGGCATCCTAATGGTTTTTACGGGCTGGATGGCCCTTGCCCTGTCGATGCATCTATTCCCCGGCTTCTCGAACCCGTCACTTGTCGTGGGTGCGCGCTTTTCCCCGACCGGCATACCGTTCACCCACCATGCGAACTTCGATACAACCTCAGCCGGACTGATCTTGATGGCGGTCTATTGCAACCCGCAGCGCACGGAATGGCGGCGAGTCTTGACCAAAACCTACCCCATCATCGCCTTAACCGTCGCTGCCGTTTTTGGCTTTGCGCTGCTGGTCGGATACGTCGCATTTGATTTCAAACTTGCGCCATACACGGCGCTTTTCTTGACCACGAATCTGCTATTTACCTGCGTCACCGAAGAAGCATTCTTTCGTGGTTTCATGCAAGAGCAGCTTACACAATTCTTCCCGCAGCGCCCTCGTTGTGCATACATGGCGCTGGTCGTTGCGGCCCTGCTATTCGGCGTTGCGCACGGCCACGGCGGGCCGGTGCTGGTCGCGCTGGCGGCGATTGCAGGTATGGGCTACGGCTACGCCTATTTGGCTACTAGGCGCATCGAGGCGTCCATCCTTACCCATTTTGCCGTTAATGCAGTTCACTTCGTTTTCTTTACCTATCCAAACCTTTAATCCACTCTTACTATGAAAAATAAAAATCTCTATGCCGCATCAAGCCTCTTGCTAGTCTTGATTCAATCTTTTGCCAACGCCGCGCAAACCGACATTGACCCCATGAATAGCGACGTGTCGATGGTGCTAACGCCCACGCGCTTGCGCCAATCGCTGTCAGACGTGCCGGGAAGCGTCACGGTGCTGACTGCCGACATGTTGACCCAATTCGGCATTAGATCCGTTCCAGAGGCGTTAAGGCTAGTTCCAGGCATGGCCGTAGTGCAGGTGTCAGGCAGCGACTACCGCATCAGCTATCACGGCACCAATATTAGTGCGCCGCGCCGGATGAACGTGCTGATCGACGGCGTGTCGGTCTACCGATCCGCATTTGCGCGAGTGGATTGGACGGCCTTGCCGGTAGCGATGGCCGACATACAGCGCATCGAAGTAACCCGCGATCCAGACAGCGCATCCTATGGCCCCAATTCGATGCTTGCGACGATCAATATCATCACCAAGTATCCCCAGGAGGTGCCTGGTACGACATTGGACGCGACTGCCGGCAGTCGCCGCACTGCTGACGGCATGGCCCGCTACAGCGGGAAAGTGGATGATTCCACAACGTACCGAGTCACCGTCGAGCACCAGCAAAATCTCGGCTTCAATAACGTCATCGCGCCGCCCAATGTTGGCCCTACCGCCGATCCAGACCACGACGCATCGCGATTAAACAAGATCACGTTCCGGTCAATGACCGACATCGCTCCGAATCAGACGTTTGACCTCGAACTTTCAGTTCTACAGGGCAAGCAGGATAACCAAGTTGCGGACACGTATACGACCTCGTTTCCCGATGTTTACCTGCAAGAATATGACGCCAATGCGATTTGGAAGGATGCGCTTTCGGACACTCATGAACTACAGGTTCAGGCATACCTCACGCAACACCGCCAAGCGCAATCTTGGAACGAGTGCCTGCCTACATTGGCGTTCCTGCCGCAAATGGGCGCACTTTATAAGGCTAGTCCAACCTACGTAAATGAAATTCTTGCAGGCATTCAGCCGAGCGGCGGCACGCCAACAGACAATCTCCTGGCCGCTGCGGCGATACGCAGCATCTTATCGCTAGGGCCAGCCGCGCTAGCGCCATCCTGCGGCACCGCCAATCAAGACTATACCGAACAGCGTGCAGACATTGAGTTTCAGGACACCTACGTATTTTCGCCCTCTCTGCGCATGGTCAGCGGCGCCGGTTTGCGGCGCGACATTGCGACAAGCCAAACCTACCTTGACGGCACGGTTGGGAACACCACTTGGAGAGCATTCGCCAACGTCGAATACAAGCCTGTGCCGACCGTCGTTATCAATGCCGGTGGCTACTATGAGAAAGACCAACTCACAGGCTCATCGTTTTCACCGCGCATCGCGCTGAATAAACATCTGGATGATAACAACACAATACGCTTCGTTGTATCGAAGGCTGATCGGATGCCGGACATCATCGAGCAACGCGCAAATTGGGCATATCAAGTCACCAATTTGTCCCCGCTGCTGTACGGCTTGAATTACGCGACGTTCGCGCAAAGCGCTACGGCCCCAGGCAACATATCAGCGGAACATATCTTGTCGCGTGAAATCGGCTACAACGGCAATTTCTCCCGCATTGGCTTGACGATCGACGCCAAGATTTTCGACGACTACCTTTCTGACTTGATTTCACAGCGCCTCATCTTGAACAGCTTTGCTCCGACCAATTCAAACGACGTTACCTTGCGCGGCGCAGAGTTGCAGGCCGACTACACACCTTCCCAAAGCTGGATGATGCACGCGGGCTATTCCTACCTTCTCAACAGCGCTTCGACGGCGATGGAACAAACCATGTATTCGAGGAATAGCGGTTCCGTGGCAGTCAGCCATGTATTCGACAGCGGTTGGCGTGCGTCAGTCGGTCTATACGAATATCAGGCCACTCTGTTGGGCCAAAGCGGATATGGGAAGCAAGACGTGACGGTATCCAAGACTTACAAGCTCAGTCGTGATTCCAGCATCACGCCGACCTTTACCGTGACGCATCTTGACCATCGCTCCACGGAGTACATGTATGGTGCTGGCTTGTCGACAGAAAACAGCTATGCCAGCCCTTGGCAATATTATCTATCTACAAGAATCACCTTCTAATGCACCCAGGGCGAAAATTCCGGTCAATTGTTTGCTTAGTTGCCGCGTTTTTCGCCGGTAGTCTGCCTTGCCTTGCCTACGGCCTGGACACACAGCGCCACGATTATGAAATCGTGGCCGCAGATGACAGCGAGGCCACGCGCCGGATCGTGGCCGACCTGCGCAGGAAAATCCCCGCCGCGCAGGTCTTTTTCTCGCAAGACAAACACAGCACCAAGGGCAAAATCCCTGTCTACATCGCCATCGGGCCAGCAGGGCTTCGCACGGCGCTTGCTCAGGGTGTCGATGCTTCTATTCTTTCGCTTTACACGTCGAGCCAGGCTTACCACGCAATACTTGAAGGCGCACCCGAACCGCATCCGAGACAGATAACGGCGATCTATGCCGAACCGTCGCCCTCGGATCAATTGCGCCTGATCTCCATGCTCAGCAAGAAGCAGGGTGGCGTTGCGGTCATTCTCAGCAATAAGACCGCTTATTTGGAGCCAATCCTGCAAGCGGCGGCAGCACAGCTTAAGACGCCTTTAACGGTAGAGAAATTCAATGACGGCGACAACATCAATCGCGTCTTGAATCGAGTCGCGGACGTACCCGCGATTCTCGCCATGCCGGACAGTGCCGTCTTCAATGCCGAGAACATCAAAAATATTCTTGTAACGACATACCGGCGCAGTCAGCCAGTCATCGGTTTTTCAGCGCCGCTAGTGAAGGCAGGGGCGCTCGCGTCGTCTTATTCCGACATTGAGGACATCGACGCTCAGGCCGATGAAATTCTGAATGATTTCGACGCTTCAGGAAAGCTGCCCGACCCTCAATTTCCGAAGTATTTCAGCGTCATTGTCAACGACGATGTTGCGCGTTCACTGAATATTGTTATTGATGAACCAGTCAAGAAGTTCTCACGTAAACCAACGGTGAGGCAACCGTGAATAAGTACCGATACAAACATTTTGGCATTCTGGCTAGGGTGATTCTCATCGCCATATTGCCCGTTGCACTGCTGGCATCTTCAGTCGTTCTATACAACTACTATTCGCGACTAGCCGAAGCAAGCGAAGAGTTGGACGAACATGCAAAAGTGGTTGCAACAGCCTTGGCACAAAGCAGCGAATACAGTGTAATTTCCGGCAATTTCTCCGACATAGAGCGTCTAACAAAGGGGCTGGTTAAGGCTGATTCAAGTATCTATCAAATATCGATTTTTGACGTAAATAAACGGGAGCCGCTGCGCGTAACTTCAACTTTGCCGCGTGACGCGGAGAATCGGTATTTCGATGTCGAAATTCGACGCCAATTGCTTCCAATTGACCCATTTGGCGATAGCGATGCACCCCATGTATCAAGTCTCAAAGACGCCCAAAATCCGGTCGCATCCGCGCCATTGGACGGCGAAGTAATTGGCATGGTACGCGTCACCATGTCGCCGACCGACCTGCTACGCAAGCAGAAAAATCGCGCCTATATTCAATCAATCCTGGTGTTGCTGATCTTCGCAGCGAGCGTGCTGATAGCGCTATGGCTTGCCGGAAGCTTGACCCGACCTATGGCGATAGCGATTGCCGCATTGCGCGCCATCAGGGGCGGCGATTTCAGTAAGCGCATCAATGTTACGACCGGAGGCGAAATCGCCGAATTGCAGTCTGCGATCAATGAAATGTCCGTGAGCTTGGGAAACACCAATCAGCGCATGGAAAGTGAAATTAAGGCTCGCACCAAAGAATTGGAAGCGTCGCGCAATGAGGCCGTCAGATCAAGTGCCGAAAAGCGCAAGCTAATTCACAAGGTCAACACCATCGCCGAGTTTGAGCGAAAGAACATCGCTGTCGAAATACATGATGAATTGAATGCGACCTTGGTTGGTGCCAAGTTCGACTCGCAACGTATCCTATCGATTGTCGGACAGCTCGATCCGAGACCCGAGCTTGAGGAAGTCAAGGAACGGGCGCAATCAATCGTCAAGCTCACAAAAGACCTCTATGCTGCTGGTCGAGCCATCGTGACGCGCTTGCGGCCGGAAATTTTGGACACCCTCGGTTTGAGTAAGGCAATCGAGGAAATAGTGAATCATTATGATCGCGGCAGCAATACTTGCACCTTTTCGTTTGAATCGGTTGGCGACTTCACCGAGCTTGACGGAGGCTTGACGATGGCCGTCTACCGACTGGCCCAAGAGGCACTTTCCAATGTCGTAAAACACGCGCAAGCGACGCAAACGAGCGTGTCATTGATCCTGTCTGAAGATCAGGAAACGCTCAAGCTAACGATCATTGACAATGGCATCGGATTCGACCCGGCCAATGTTCAATCCGGCCTTGGCCTGGTCGGCATGCGCGAGCGCGTATACGGTTACAACGGAACAATTGACATCCGGCCAGGCGGCACGGGAGGGACGGAAATTGAGGCGGTTTTTCCCACCACTTCGGTTTAAGTTTAAGATAGCGCGCCTTAAACTACCCTGCTAAATTCCCATTCACCGATACTAATGCTCACATCCTTACAATCACCGCATGCTTGTTGAATGAATGTGATTGCGTCCCCCAAATCCCGCCACGTCTTCAAAGCACCCCTGGCCGTAAAAACATCGTAGCTATTCTCCGGGTTGAATATCTTGATAGTCGCCCCCCAAAGACCACCTCCCACAGCCGCGATCTTTACCGAAAAGTTACCCTGGTTTGCGCTCGCAATGAGTGTGATTTCACGTTTATTTAATCCCATATTCGCATTCATTTCAGCGCGCTATTCAGTGCGTTTGTGGCGTTGTTTTGGGTGGCTTTTTACCGGCAGTTTGTTTTCCACCTGTTACGATTTCACGCACATCCTTGATAGTAACCTGCACGCCGTTTTCCTTGAGCAAACCAACGATTTGCCGAGGCTCGTAATTTTTCTTGTCGTACATTTCCCTGATTGGCCCTGCCAGCTTTGCCAACGCCGCTTCTTTAGTCACGAAGCGAGCGGGCAACTCCGGTGCTGCGGTCAGCGTTTGCACCAGTTCATCGATTTTTTCAACTGGAAATTTTGTTCTCATCACCATCATATTTCTTTCCGAAAATTGAATATGTTATATACGATACGCAGGCATTCTAAGCGACTTGATTGCATGCGTCCAATTGAGCCGGAATATTCCGCTTGGCGACAATTCCGCGCACCTGGTCAGATCCACTTGTCACCACGTCGCGCACACTTTGCTTTCTGCAAGCTACGGATTGACCAGCAGCGCCACGCAAAATTGCCGAAAGAACAAATACCGGTCAATTTGACTAGCCAAAAATCGACTAGCCAATTACAGTTGCTACTTTAATTATTGGCTACCCACTTCAATGGTAGCCAATTTATGTATACCCTAATTGTCCACGAAAATGGCTTCAGGGCCACGAAATTCGATATCGAAAGGCAACCCCCATGAGCAACCGAATTGCTACGAATGACGCTTCACTGATCGATCCGGTGCGTTTGGTATGAAGGTAGCTCGCATCTACCTGCGTGTCAGCACAGAGCAACAGGACTTGACTAGGCAGGCCAGCATTGAGGCGACGACCAGGGCGGCGGGCTTTTACATCGCGGGCGTTTACCGCGAGAAGGCTTCGGGCGCTAGGGCCGACCGTCCCGAACTACTCCGCATGATTGCCGACTTGCAGCCGGGCGAGGTCGTTGTGGCCGAGAAGATCGACCGGATAAGCCGCCTACCCTTGGCCGAGGCCGAGCGGCTAGTGGCATCGATCCGGGAGAAGGGCGCACGCCTGGCCGTGCCTGGCGTGGTTGACTTGACCGACCTTGCCGCCGAGGCCGATGGCGTCGCCAAGATCGTGCTGGAGTCAGTACAGCAAATGCTCTTGCGGCTTGCCCTTCAGATTGCTCGCGACGACTACGAGACTAGGCGCGAGCGACAGCACCAGGGCGTGCAGATCGCCAAGCAGGCCGGTAAGTATGTCGGCAGGAAAACCGACACGATCAAGAATCAACGCATCATTGACTTCAGAACCGCCGGATGGAGCATTGCGAAGACAGCCGAAATGGCTGGATGTAGCGAGAGCCAGGTTAAGCGCGTATGGGCTATGCGAGATAACGCCGCAGACGCAACCGGGGATGCCGATTCAAGGCGTGGCGACTCTATCTGATCGGGGAGGGGACTTAACTTTTCTTGTCGCCACCAGCTTGTTCAATTATTTTCAGACTTTCGTCTTCGCCCGAATGCTCCAAGCTCGCGCCAGTAATCAACACGAACATCTGCAACGTGTTGAAGTGCGAAGGAGTCGGAGCAGTAAGTGGTGAAATGCTCCGGCCAAGCTCATGATACGAATTGACAAGAGCTTGAATCATGGGTTTGGCAGCACTAGTAGCGCCATTCAAAAAAATTACAGAGGCAATGCCGCCAACGTATTCATTGAAGTGATTTTCAAATCGGTCAACATAGTCTTCAGCAGACGTGCGCCGACTATGTTCAGCAAGTGAAGTGCAACCGTGGGCGCAATCGTGCGCTACACCATTAATTTCAAAACTCATGGTCGGCTTTCAAGTAAAAGAAAATTGGAAAACAGGGGCGGGAGCAGTGGAATCTGGCCTCAAGGTTTTCGGCATTGTCATATCGTACAGCGAGCAGTCACAATTAAGGGATTTCTTCAAATGGGATACATTTTTCACTCAGAAAATCTAAAAATGATTGCTCAACCCCACAAAATGAAACAAGGCTGGTGGATGAATCAAAATCCGAATAAGGACGGATTTCGTTTCGTCTATGACCTGTCGGCCCCTCAATCAATGTAGATATTATTTCGCCTATTTGCCCCTGCTGACGGGGATAGGTGTTTTTTGCCCATGAACGGTGAGCTTCAATAACATCACGTTTTCGCGCTGCATCAACCTCTATGTTTGGCATCGTCTGTTCCTAAACGGTTGTGTTGTCTGTCTTCTTTTGAAGATCGACGCTGAAATCATAATGACCATCGCCGATCTTCTTGTGCGCCTTCTTGAAAAACCGTTCCGGCGCGGTGAGGCTATTAGCGCGTGCGGCATCCATGCGATCCATAAGCGCGGCAAATTCGGATTTGAATTCATCGAAGTCACCAAGTGCTGTAACTTGCCAGGCTTGCCGAAAGCGATCTTGCAGAATCTTGAATTGGTGCGCGCTCTTTGTCAGCGTATCTAGGCTAACGTCCATATCGAGCGCCTTATATACGGCTGGCATTAGTCCTGCCAGCAAAGCGCAAACACCTGTGAGCCATTGAAGGTCAGTCTGTTTCGCGAGTAACGGCCAAGTCGCCAATCCGCCAAGAAAGATAGGTACCACAACGAACATGACACGCCACCAACGCAGTGACTTCAGCCACTCATAAATCTTGGTGGAGGTGTAGAGGCAAGATTCTTCCTGACGCTTGCATTCGGCGATCAGGTTCTGTGTGCGCTCATCCATTACACCGTCCGGGGAATGTTGATGCCAAAAATCTTTTGCCATTCTTCGCCAGCCAGTTCGACCATGTTAAGGTCTTCGTACTCGCAAGCCTTTACTGCACGCGAGTATGCCGTTTGTGTTCTGCTTTTCCAGTCATCGCCGAGCCAGATTGCCTCGGAAGTGCCAGGCACGAAGACAAATGAATTAGCCCGACTGTATAGATAGACCAAGAAATCTCGCACGATCCAATCGAACCAGAAGAAATTGCGAAATCTCCACGGTGACTGTTGAATGAAGTCGGCGGCAATAAGCTCAATCTGAAATGATTTGAGTGGTACGGAACACGTCGCTTGCCATGCCTTCAACATGCGAATAAGCGGGAGTAGATTTCCACCGTTCGCGGTATCCACGCTGCTAAGGTGATTAACTTCCGCCCAAGGGGCTGTTTCCTTGTATGTCCCACCGTTTGCTGTATTGCAAATCCAATAATGCCCTGTAGTAAGCAGAAAAGCAGGCACAACCTCGACGTTATAGCTACCGAAATTGACCATGACAACTTGTCCATCGCCACGCATTTCTGTGTTGGGGAAAGTGGCGGCGAGATTGTTTTTTACTTCTTGCAGCAGTGCGGATTGTCTCGCCCAGGCGTATCCCTGGAAGCGGTTGTAAACGGCAGGAGGTAGCACGAAATACACGTCCACATCACGGGGCGGTCGTATGGCCGTGTTCTTGGCCCATGATCCAACAAAAAAACTGTTGTCAATTTCTGAATTCGTGCCGTAGTAAGCGCGATTGAGGCAACTTACCACGCCGTGGCGTTTAGTATGTCCGTCTGAATGTTGCGACGGTGTGAGCGCGAGATTTCGGTGAAATTCCTCAAAACGTTGCTGCACTGCAATCCATCGGGATGGAATGTAGTTAACAGGCGGGGTGTAGTTGAGAAGCCCATTCATAGCGGCCAAAGAGGAAAGCGTATTTGTCGAAGGTGAGAATGTCCCGAGGCCGAGGTCTCGACTAGCAGGGGGTAACGACGCCAACCAGCCTAGCGTCTGACTCGCATCCTGTAAGCCGAGGTCTTGGCTGGCGGGCGATAGCGCCCCTAAGAGCGTCGATTCCGGCGCGAGAAGCGATGACAAGAGAATTCCGCCCATGATATTTTACCTTTTGTGGCACAAATAGCGACTTTGGAATTGTATCTGCTTTTCTGTTAATGCGGGAATTTTACTGTATCTTTATCCAGTATCGCTAATGGAGCAGTCATTTGATGAATGGCTAGTTGGGTTGAGAGATAAAGCCGTAAGTTGACTGACGAAGCACAAATTGGTGAAGCAGCCCCCAAAGGGGCATTTTCGCGGGCGCGAAAACCGGGATGCCCGTTCCAGGCGCGGCTATTCGCCTTGGTCGCGTTGCGACTAGCCTACGGCCCCCTTCCAGGCCACCACTTGCCTAACACCCACTCATCAAGGGGCAGCTACGCACCCCCTTGGCCGTGCGGCTTATCCCCACTGCACGCACAGCGCTGCGCGCTATGCTTCACAGAGAGGTGGTTCCGGTAATTC
>PKWO01000116.1 GCA_003132085.1 Oxalobacteraceae bacterium
GCGGTAATGGCGATCCTCTGGATACTGCTTACACAGGTAATCGGGTTGTTCGGCGCATCCCGCAATATCAGAGAGCGTAATCGGGCGAGGGCAGCGTTGGAGGAGAGCGAGAAACTCTATCGCTCTTTGTTCGAGAACCTGCTGAACGGCTTTGCCTATTGTCGGATGTTGTTCGAACGCGGAAGACCCCGGGATTTCATCTACCTCGCCGTCAATGAGGCGTTCGAGTCGCAGACTGGGCTGAAGAACGTTGTCGGCAGGAAAATCAGCGAGGTTCTTCCCGGCATACGCGAGACTGATCCGAAGATGTTCGAAGTCTACGGCCGAGTCGCCATGACTGGTCAGCCGGAACGTTTCGAGATGTTCGTCAAATCGATGCAAATGTGGTTCTCGATTTCCGTGCATTGCCCGGAGAATGAACATTTCGTTGCGGTGTTCGACGTGATTACCGAACGAAAAACTGCCGAAAAGTCTTTACGTGACAGCGAAGCTTTCTATCGCGCAGTCCTGGACTCGGTAACCGCNNAACCGCTGAAATCGCTGTTCTGGACCCTGGCGGCGCAATCATGGCGGTCAACGAACCGTGGCGGCGATTTGCGTCGGAAAACGGCGTCGAGCAAGGAAAGCCTGCGCCACATACTGAAGTCGGCGCCAATTACGTGGCAGGCTGCCAGGTTGGCGCCGGTTTCGGATCGGAAGGCGCATTGTGCGCGCGCGATGGCATTCGAGCAGTGCTGGAGCGCAGATTGCCCAGCTTCAGTTTGGAATATCGCAGCGATTCTCCGGGGCGGCAGCGCTGGTTTAGCATGAACGTCACTCCTCTGGGGCGGAATATCCTGGGCGCGGTGGTTGCGCATTCCGAGATCACAGACCGCAAACGCGCCGAGGAGAAACTGAACAAGCTGTCACTGGCGGTGGAACAAAGTCCGGAAAGCATTCTCATTACCAACGTCGATGCGCACATCGAATACGTGAATGAGGCTTTTGTCCGCACTACCGGCTACAGCCGAGAGGAAGTAATCGGCCAGAACCCGCGCATCCTGCACTCGGAGAGGACTCCGCCTGAAACCTACGTCGGCATGTGGAATGCGATGGCCCAAGGCAAGCCGTGGAAGGGCGTGATCTACAACCGCAAGAAGGACGGCAGCGAATACGTCGAGTTCGCGTTCATTTCGCCGCTGCACCGGCCTGATGGATCAATCACCCACTATGTGGCGGTGAAGGAAGACATCACCGAGAAGAAGCACCTCGGCGAGGAACTGGATCGTCATCGGCACCATCTGGAAGAACTGGTGGAACAGCGCACGGCCGAACTGGCCAAGGCGCGGCAGCAGGCCGAAACTGCCAATCAAGCCAAGAGCACTTTCCTGGCCAACATGAGCCANNATGAGCCATGAGATCCGTACCCCTATGAATGCGATCATCGGCCTGGCCCACATTTTGCGGCGGGCCGGGGCCACGCCGGCGCAGGCCGAGCGGCTGGACAAGATCGACGGCGCCGGCCAGCACCTGCTGTCGATCATCAATGATATCCTTGACCTGTCCAAGATTGAGGCCGGCAGGCTGCAACTGGAAAGCGCGAACTTCCACCTTTCCACCATTTTCGACAGTGTCGGCTCCATCATAGGCGAGGCTGCGGCAGCCAAGGGACTCGGCTTCGACATCGACCGCGATACCGTTCCCCTATGGTTGCGCGGCGACCCGACGCGCCTGCGCCAGGCGCTGCTGAACTATGCCGGCAATGCGGTCAAGTTCACCGAGCAAGGTTCCATCACCCTGCGTGCCAAGCTTCTGGAAGACAACAACGGCGTACTGCTGGTGCGTTTCGAGGTCGCCGACACCGGTGTCGGCATAGCGCCGGACAAGATGCCCAGGCTATTCCTGGCGTTCGAGCAGGTCGACACCTCGACCACGCGCAGGTACGGCGGCACCGGCCTCGGACTCGCGATTACCTGCAAGTTGGCCCAATTGATGGGTGGCGAAGTCGGCGCCGACAGTGTGCCGGGGGTTGGCAGCACCTTCTGGTTCACCGCCCGACTGCAACGCGGGCACGGCATGATACCGGCAGCGCCGGCTGCGAACGAGGCAGATCCCGAGACACAACTGCGCAAGCATTGCGGTGGCGCCAAAGTCCTGCTGGTTGACGACAACGCGATCAACCGCGAAGTGGCGCTGGAACTGCTGTATGGCGTCGATCTGATAGTCGAGACGGCAGCAGATGGCCGCGAAGCCCTGCAAAAGGCGCACACCCAGGCCTACGACCTGATCCTGATGGACATGCGGATGCCCGTAATGGACGGTCTCGAAGCCACCCGAGCCATACGCAAACTGCCGGGCTGGGCAACGAAACCCATCTTGGCGATGACAGCCAACGCCTTCGAAGAAGATCGCCGCGCTTGTGAGGAAGCCGGCATGAATGACTTCATCGCCAAACCCGTAGAGCCGTGCACACTCTATGCGACGTTGATGAAATGGCTGCCGCAACGGCCACCGGGCGATACGGCACGCATTTCTGTGTCCGCGTCTATGCATCCGCCGCAGGTCCGGGAGCGCCTGCTACGGGCGTTAGGTGAATTTGGCGGGCTCGATGCAGATAGGGGGATCACCGCCCTGCGCGGCGACGTGGTCGGCTACATGAGGCTTTTGCGGCGCTTCGCGAGCGATCACCGCGGCGATGCGCAATACGTGCGGGGCAAGCTTGTGGCTGGCAGGGTAGAGGAGGCAGGAAAGCGGGTACATGCGCTCAAAGGGGTAGCCGGAACGTTGGGTGCGACCGGCCTTTGCGCCGCGGCCGGGGCTTTGGAGCGTGCGTTGCGCACCAATGATCCGGCGGCGGCGTCAACGCTATCGTCTTTGCTGGCTACCCTGCAGGCCGAGCAAATAGCGTTGGACGGCGCTCTTTCGCAGATACCGGAAGGGCCGGCTACTGGCGGCGAATTCGCGGCCGACCCTGAGCGGGTGCGGGCGGTGCTGGAGCAGTTGGAACCGCTGCTGGCCACGGACAATACCGAGGCCGACGATCTTTTCGAGGACAACCGCTCCTTGTTGCTCGCAGAATTCGGGTCGGGGGCGATGCAACTGGGGCGGCAGATGGCGAACGTCGACTATCCGCAGGCGCTAGCGACGCTACAGGACCTGATTCGCCGAGGGCGGGGAAATTGACAACGCGGCAAAGCGGGTTTATGTCCGTTTCAATTGCGCGGCAAGACTGACGTCAGATTTTATTTTTCCAGCGAAGGAGATGGCGGTCTGCGACCGTGCGATACCGACCTTCGGCGCGACATGCCCGTGCTAACCTTCCTGCGCTGGGCTGACGATAATGCTGGTATTATAATGAAATTATAATCTGATGCCTGAATTATCGATTGCCAAGCCGGCAGCCGATATACGTTATGTCTATTGTGCCGAGCGGCCTTCGCGGATGCGACATACGCCTTGTGCATGGGCTGGTGCGGCCGGCAGGTGACAGCATGATCTGATGTAGGAAATCTTGGTGGCGGAATTGATTTCGATGGATTACATACTGCTGGCGTTGGCTGGTTGGCTCATCATTGGAGTCTGCGGCGTATTCGCCTTAAGGCGAATAACCTTCGTCGCGCGCGTGCTGTTTCCATTGGGTGCCGTTCTCGGCATTGTCATCGGCGTCACCGGCCTGATTAGTGCCTTTGGCGCGCCACAAGTCGCGATCTTGCCCCTGGGTTTGCCTGATTTGCCGTTCCATTTGCGGCTCGACAGCTTGTCTTCTTTTTTTCTGTTCGTCTTTGGCATGGTCAGCACCGGCGTTTCCATTTTCTCTGCCGGTTATTTTCGGACCGGCGAAGGAACGCCGCCGGGGTTGCTGTGCCTTGAGTATCACGCTTGCCTGGCCGGTATGGGCTTGCTCTTGATTGCCGACGATGCCTACGTGTTTATGCTCGCGTGGGAAACAATGAGCTTGACCGCCACGTTGCTGGTGACTGC
>PKWO01000486.1 GCA_003132085.1 Oxalobacteraceae bacterium
GGGTTTCGAGCAGCATGCTGCTCGAAACCCATGCTTCACCCTGCGAGGTATTGCCGCATAGGGTTGCAGCGGATGCTATTGGCTCAACGTACGGCGCGTCGAAACAATCGCCTGCGATCCTGCACGCCGACTCCTATCAATCGCCATACAATTTTTGTTTCAATTCGCGGCGCTGTTGGGCCTCAAGCGAAAGTGTCGCGGTTGGGCGCGCCAACAATCGCGGGATGCCAATTGGTTCGCCGGTCTCTTCGCACCAGCCGTACTCGCCCGAATCTATGCTGGCGATGGACTGTTGCACCTTCTTCAGCAGCTTGCGTTCGCGGTCGCGGGTACGCAATTCCAGCGCATGCTCCTCTTCAATGGTGGCTCGGTCTGCCGGATCGGGCACCAGCACGGTTTCACGCAAATGTTCGGTCGTCTCCCCGGCATTTTTGAGCAGGTCTTTTTCAAGTTGCTGCAAGCGCGCCTTGAAAAAGGCCAATTGTGCTGCGTTCATATAGTCCTTGTCGCCCATCTTGAGGATTTGCGCTTCGGACAACAGTTGACCGTCAGTTGGGACGGAGGGGGTCGATTTAGTTGTTTTGGTTGCCACTTCGCTTACTTTCGAGACTGCGGTTTTTTCAATATCGTCCGCCAATCCGTCTACTGTCCGATCTTTACGTGACGGTATGACGGTTTGGGCAGACCGGGATTCCAGCTTACTTGCAACGATCACCTCTTGGCTAGCGCGCGACTTGGTGTTACCGATTGTCGCTGAATCTTGAGCAATCGTTTGTTTCAGATCCGTACCAGTTTTATCGGCATCTTTTTCTGCGTCGCCGGAGACTGTTTCGGACGCGACCGGCGTTACTTTCATTGTACTTGCTTTAGTTGGGCTGCCGTCAGATGCAACTTTCGCCGCACTTTTTGTTGCGGGGCCGGGTGCCGACTTGGACTTGTTCATAGAAGCCTCTCTTGCTGGTTCCACCACTGCATTATCGCGATCCGATGCTGGTTTCAGCACTTTCGTGATCGTTTTGGCTAACTTGTCTGCAACTGTCTTCAGCGTTGATTTAGCTGTAGATCTGGCCGCCAACCCGGTTTTAGCGGCTGCTTTCACCTCATTTGTCTTTTTACTTGCAATACCGGCGATGCTTTTCTTGGCAGTCTTTGTAACGGTTGCGTTCATAAACCCTTATCCTTGATGAACCCTCCCAAGTACCGATTTTATTAGGCCCCGCTTGCGACTTCTATTGATTCTGAGGTTGTCAACGGCCGCCTTCCCAACCCAAAACCACGATAGTTTATACCAAACACTGTTCGAGTCCGCGAATAAAAGTATCTTTTGGCAGATTCTTGCCGATAAACACCATTTTACTGCCCCGCACTTCGTCGGCGCTCCATTTGCCGCCGATGTCGCTGCCCATAATCTGGTGCACGCCCTGAAAAATGACTTTGCGGTCGGCGCCATCCATCCACAATACGCCTTTATAGCGCAGCATGCGCGGGCCGTATACTTGCACCAAGCCCCCTAAGAATTCATCTAGACGCGCAGTATCGAACGGCCGCTCGCTTTTGAACGCAAAGGCGGCGATATCGTCTGTGTGACCAGGGTGATCGTGATCGCAATGCGAGTGGTCGCCGTGCTCATGCTCATGCTGATGTTCTTGTTCGACGGCTTGCGCAGCAAGAAAGTCCGGGTCGATTTCTAGCTTTTCATTCAAATTGAAGCCGCGCAAATCCATTACTTCGGAGATGGATGCTTGACCAAAATCCATTTTCACAATGGGCGCACGCGGATTGATGCGCCGCAGGCGGGCGATGAGCATCTCCAACTCAGCGTCACTGACCAGATCTGTCTTTGACAGCAACATTTTATCGGCGAAACCTACCTGTCGTTGCGCTTCCTCATACTGATCAAGCTGTTGCATCGCATGTCTGGCATCAACCACGGTGACAACCGCATCCAGCAAATAGTGCACGGCGACTTCATCATCCATAAAGAATGTCTGTGCGACCGGCCCAGGATTGGCCAGCCCGGTGGTTTCAATTACCACGCGATCAAAATCCAGTTCGCCGGCATTGCGTTTTTGCGCCAGACTGCAGAGTGCGACAATCAGGTCGCCACGCACGGTGCAGCAGATACAACCATTATTCATCTCGATGATTTGTTCGCTGCTGTCCTGTACCAGGATGTCATTGTCGATATTCTCCTGACCAAACTCGTTTTCAATCACCGCAATTTTTTGCCCATGCTGCTCCTGCAAGATGCGGTTGAGCAGGGTGGTCTTACCGGCGCCGAGAAAACCGGTCAGTATGGTTGTGGGTATTAATGCCATGATGAATAAATGAGGGTTGGAGCAATCAGCGCAATGCTAATGCCGTGTGGTATATGACGGCGACAGCCGGGATTTTCAAGTGCGATATCAGTCTGACAATATATTTTTAACGCCATGGAAGACAGGAAATCTATCAGCGAACCTTCACCGGTAATGTTTTTGGCGAACGGTCGGTCGATTATCCTGTAATTTCATGGCGATTGGCGAATCATTCAGTTTTTTGTCCGCGTTTCGCGAGCAGTTGATTTAAAAGCAATTCCATTCGTTTTCGCAGGTGTGCGTGCCAGGTTGCCCATTACTTTGCGGCATCGGTTTTCCCCTTTTTCTTTGCCCGAGGGTGGGCGGCGTCGTAAACTTGGGCGAGGCGTTGAAAGTCGAGTGACGTATAGACTTGGGTGGCGGCTATCGTTGCGTGACCGAGCATTTCCTGCACCGCGCGCAAGTCGCCGGACGATTGCAA
>PKWO01000147.1 GCA_003132085.1 Oxalobacteraceae bacterium
GCCGACACAATTTTTTCAGCGAGGTATTGCGCGTCTCTTGCGATGCCCGAAAAGCGCCCCGAACCCCAGGTGTACTGCCAGGGCAATCCAAGAAAGTAAAGACCAGGCACGTCGGTCACGCCACGATCATGGTTGGGATAGCCGCGCTCGTCAAATATGGTTTCCCCGATCCAGCTAAAGTCGGTACGGAAACCGATGCACCAAATGACGACGGCGATCTTGCCGGTTTCAAGATCGAGACTTTGCGGCACATCGGCCGGCGGCTCCCACAGTGGTACATAACGTGCTTCAACGGGCGCATCGATGCTGTTGGCCGCAATAAATTTGTCGATGCTGTCTTTGATGCTTTCCGATACGGCGTCGGCGCCGTCCAGATTGTTTTTCAGGTCGGCGCCAAACGCGGCAACGCCATCCACGATATCGTCGAAGCGGCCATACAATTGCATGCCTTCCAGCGCGAATTTGCGCAGGTCGATGTCGCGCCCGCCATCGCGTCCCGTGACGTAATGATTGGTCTTGTCGCGCACGCCGGTGCCCAATGGATGTTTGTCTACCGGGAGATCGTAATATTTCATGTGATCCAGCCATTCGACGACGTCCTTGCCGCGATAAGTGCGCGCCACGCGCGGCGCATCGCCGACGCATAAATGCACGCGCCGCCCGGTCAGGTGCAAATCTTCGGCGATTTGGCAGCCGGATTGTCCGGTACCGACGATCAATATATCGCCGGGCGGCAGCGACTCGGGATTGACGTAATCGCAAGAGTGCAACTGCATGATGCGCGCCGGAAGCTTTTGCGCAACCCGGGGCATGATGGGGATGTGATAGCCGCCGACCGCGACCACCACCTGATCGGCAGTCAGGCTGCCTTGCGTGGTCTTGATTTCAAATACATCGGCAGCGTTGCGTTGCAGGCGCGTGACTGCCACGCCTTCCGCCGCTGGCGGTTGGAACGATGCGACATATTGGTCGATGTATTCCACGATCTCTTCTTTTTTCATGAAACCGTAGGGGTCGTTGCCGGCATAGGGAAAGCCCGGTAGCGTGCATTGCCAGTTCGGCGTGACCAGACAAAAGGTATCCCAGCGTTCGTTGCGCCAGGCGTGACCGAGGCGGTTTTTTTCCAGAATCAGGTGAGCGATGCCTTGTTGTTTCAGGCAGTAGCTCATCGACAGACCGGCTTGGCCGCCGCCGATGATCAATACGGGGTAGTGTGACTGATGCATAAAATAGCCTCCAGCTAGTTGGTGAGTGTTACGGTCGAAAGGCTTCGATTACGACCACGGCATTTTCTTCGTCGTTAAAGCGGCTGGCGGTACGTTCTATCTGACTGAGTTGATCCATCGCGGACGAACACAGATAGCCGAATTTTTGCTGTACGCGCACGCTGGCGATATTCAATGCAGTGCGGCTTCTATCCACGAACTCGGCAACCGGATAGCTTTTTCCGACTTCCAGATAGTCTTTGACGACCAGCGATGGCGAATAGCAATCGCTGGTCGAATTGTCCGGCCAGCGGACACTGAAGTGCATTTCAGGCATGTGAGTTCTCCGTGTAGTGTTGAGATTGGCGCGCAAACTGCGCGTGGTAAATGTCGAGGTGATGCGCGGCGGCGCGAGGCCAGGTGTGGGTTTGGCAGACGGCGTAACCGGCGGCACGGAATTCGGCTGAGGCAGAGTGCTCGCAGGCATGCGCCATACCGGCCGCGATGGAAGCGGGATCGAGCGGATCGACCCAGGCGCAGTCGCCGCCGCCCAGATATTCGGTAAACGGCGCGATCCGCGACACCACCGTCGGGGTGCCGCAAGCCATGGCTTCCAGCACCACCAATCCAAAGCCTTCGCGCAGCGATGCAAACACCAGCGCGCTGGCGCAGCGGAACAAGGCCGGCATCTCGCTATCGTCAACCGTGTCGAGGAATATGATGGGATGGCCGGGTCCGGAACTGATGCCGCTGACGCTCAGTTGTGCTGCAAATTCGGTTCGATAGGCACGATGGTCGAGCAAGCTGGCGCCGCCGGCGATCACCAGTTGAGCGGTGGGAAAAACACGCAAGAAGCGGAGAAAGCCATGCAAAATCGCCAACGTGTTTTTGCGCGGTTCGATGCCGCCGACCACCAGCAAAACCGGGCCGCCGTTTAATCCGAGTCGGCGTTTCACGGCATCGTCATGGGCATCGGCCAGCGGCGTAAAGCGTGCCGCATTGACGCCATTGCCAACTACGGTCGACGATACGAAGTAGTCGCGCAGCAAGGCATCGCGCCACAACTTGCTGACGCACAACACCCGGTCAGCAGTTAAGAAACCGCGTGTTTGCCACGCCATTAATTGCGGCTGCTCAAAATGATCGAGATGATGCACGGTGCGGATATAGCCGGGAATGCGTTCGCGCTCGACCAGCGTTGCCAGCGCATTGGCGCTAATCGAATCCTGTGCATGATACACATCGAAAGCAGGCGTGTCGGGGCGCTCGAACCAGGCCACATAGTCGTCAATGCGCTGCCGTACCAAGGACGCCAAGTCGCTAGGGCAGGCGGCGGCAGGCACCGCGCAAAATGCGCAATCGGTAGTGCGGAACAGCCCGCGCCGATGCGGATCGGGTGCATGCACGGTCACCGCATGACCGGCGGCATGCAGCGCGTCGCCGAGTTCAAGCGCATGTACCACTCCGCCGCGCGGGTTGGTGGAATGCGTCAGCAAGGCAATGCGTAGCAATGGCTTAGCGGGCATCGTCAGCCTCCGTAGCGGCTGAGCGTGCTGGGCCGCAGCCGATCAGCGGTTCTTGATTGAAATCCCACAGCGTTTCAAGCGCGCCGCCGCGTTGCAGGCGAACCACGCGGGACGCATCGGTGCGGCCGATCGTTGCGCAGGCGATTTCGCGTGTGGCAAAACGTTGCATCACTTGGTCGAGCTGCGCATCTGCCACGCTCAAGAGAAAACCGAAGCTGGGGAACGCCGTCAGCCAGCGCCGCAGCGCTACACCGTCGGGTTTCGGGATCGCGTCGAGGTCAATGACGGCGCCGAGCCCGGAGCATTCAAGCAGCATCAATGCGGTGCCGACCACCCCGGCCATGCTGATATCCTTGCCCGCCGCAGACAGGCCGTCTTCCGCAATGGCGGGCAACAGTTCGAGATCGTCGCGCAAGCGGGCAGCGGGGGCGCCGGTGCTGGCATCCCAGTACGCATACGGCTCATGAAAGCGACCGCGCAAGTCGATCGCGGCGACCAGATTTTGGCCTGGACAGGCATCGAAGCTGGTCAACAGGCGCTTGGCGCGTCCGATTATCGCGACCGATAATTGCTCGCGGTCATTGCGCCGGTTGCTGTGACCGCCGACAATCGGCACGTTATAAATTTTCGAGGCGGCCGCCAATCCTTCGAGGATTGGTTGGGCAGCGTCGCCGGCGCGACTCCAAAGCGCATCGACCAGCGCCAGCGGGCGCCCGCCCATGGCATAAATATCGCTGACATTCACCATGACGCCGCAATAACCGGCAAACCACGGTTCTTTCTCGACAAATTCGTTGATAAACCCTTCAATGGCAAACAACAGATAGCCGTTGCCGTCAGTATCCGGTATGGCGGCGCAGTCATCGCCGACCGGCACCGCGGCCGCGCCGTCGTAGAGGGTCCCCAAGGCGCGCATGACAGCATCGATATCGCGCTTGTGGGCGATGCCGCGCGAGTCGCGTAGCAGCGTCGTCAGTGCTGCCAGGGAGTCGTCCGATGGCGCGCTACTCATAGGGCATCGCGTGTCACGACAAAGCCGGTGTCGCCATCGTGCATCGGCGGATAGTGGGCGAGGTCGGCTTGCATCAAGTGATGCGGGCGTCCGTGCACATCGAGTTCAGCCAGCGAGGTCCAGTGCAATCGTTGAAACAGCGTCACGTTCTGGCTTTGTACCTGGGCTAAAAAAGTCTTGCAGCCGTGCGCATGCGCGGTGCCGACCGCCAGTTTGATCAGACCGCTACCCACCGATCCAGTTCGTCGCGCCGAACGCGTCACGGCCAGACGCGAGCCGTACCAGATGCCGGGTTCAGTCTCGTGAATGCGGACGGTGCCGACCACTTCATCCGGCCTGTCGGGCATGCTGAGAACGGCCGCGATCGGTAATGCCTGCTGATCGATCTCATCGAGGTCGTCGCCATCGAAAATGCCTTGTTCATCGCAAAACACGGCACGTCGCAAGCGTCGGGTCGCCTCGCGTTCCTGACTGGTGGTGGCCAATTTGATGCGAACCGTGCGGGTAAGGGTCGGTGCTTCACAGACGGTTCTCATGATGGCCTCTTTTCAAAGGTGGATAACGATGAACAGGCGCCGCATTTTCCGCAACCTGCCTTGATATCCGACGAATGCAGGCCGCCTGCGGCAAGCATGTCGGACAAGGGCGTGAGCAAGTCGCGCATGTAAGCCGATGAAGGAGCCGGATGGTCTTCCAGCGGTGTGCCCGAGATCGGCACGAACGGCACGACAAACGGATAGACGCCGATAGCGATCAGTTTTTCGCTGGTGCGCAGGATCGCTTCCGGCGTATCGCCTAGGCCTGCCAGGATATAGGTGCTGACCTGGCCATGGCCGAATACGTCCACGGCGGCTTCAAACGCGGAAAAATAGCGCTCTACCGATACGCTCGCCTTGCCCGGCATGATGCGGGCGCGCACCTCCGGCGTGACCGCTTCCAGGTGCATGCCGAGCGAGTCGATGCCGGCCTCATGCATCCGTTTGAACCAGGCATCTTCATCCGGCGGTTCGCATTGTCCCTGGATCGGCAGATTGACCGCGCTCTTTACGGCAAAAGCGCTTTCGCACAAGATCTGCGCGCCGCGATCGGTGGCATTCGGCGTGCCGGTGGTCATGACCATGTGCTTGACGCTATCCAATAGCACTGCGGCGCGCGCCACTTCGGCCAGTTGTTGCGGCGTCTTGCGTAAAATTGTCCGGCCCGCCGCAAGAGATTGTCCAATCGCGCAAAACTGGCACGATTTGCGCCGGCTCTCGTAGCGGATGCAACTTTGCAGCACGGTGGTGGCCAGCACGTCCGAGCCATGCAAGGTGGCGATCTTGGAATAGGCGATGCCATCCAGGGTCTGCAACTTGTAAAAGCGCGGCTGACGCGGAAACGAAATGATGCCCACCGATACGCCGTCGCGCATTAGGGTGCTGCTGCCGTCGGGTCCGAGCGGCGAGGCGGCAAACGGCGACGACCATGAGCTTGCGGTATGCACTGGAATCATTACGGTATGGCCATCCACCACGACTGCTTTATGGTCGGATGGACCGGCGCCGCCGCGCCGACTGGCGGCGCCGGCATTCGGATCGTGCAGACGCAAGCCTAGGGATTGCAGTTCAGTGATCAGTTGCTGATTCGGTTTGGTAACTGTTGGCATGATGTGCGCTCGCAAGGGTTGGCGTTTCGGTCGGAGTGGCGGCTTTAGTTTCCGGAAAAAGGGACGATACAGGCATGTTGTGCCGGTCGTTGATGACAAGGCTTAACAATTCAGGCCGCGCATAGTGGCCGACCGAATCCATCATCCGCTTGCGTTTGGTGATGAGCGTCATATCGAGATCGGCGATAACCATTCCTTCGCCACTGCGTAGCGGCTCAGCCAACAGCACACCTTCCGGCGACACGATTGCGGTGCAGCAACCGCCGCGCAAGGCTTTTTGCACCGCCGGGTCCGGTGTGATCGAGGCGATTTGCGCATCGCTCAGCCAGCCCGTGGCATTCACCACGAAGCAGCCCGACTCAAGTGCATGATGGCGGATCGTCACTTCCATCTGGTCGGCGAATATTTGCCCGACCATGGAGCCGGGAAACTGGGCGCAATGGATTTCTTCGTGTTGCGCCATCAGTGCATAGCGCGCCAGCGGATTGTAGTGTTCCCAGCAGGCTAGCGCGCCCAGACGACCGACCGCTGTTTGCACCACTTTGAGGCCGCTGCCGTCGCCCTGTCCCCAGATCATCCGCTCATGATAAGTCGGCGTGATTTTTCTGCGTTTCAATACCAGCTCTCCATTCGCATCGAACACCAGTTGGGTGTTGTACAGCGTGCCGTGGTCGCGCTCATTGACGCCGAGCACCACCACCACCCCGTGGCTGCGCGCGGCAGCCGAGACGGCGGCGGTTGCCGGGCCCGGCACGGTCACTGCGCGTTCGTATAACAGCAAGTGCTCTGGGCCGGAGGCGAAGGGCGGCCGCACGAACGAAAAGTAAGGATAGTAGGGCACGAAGGTTTCGGGAAAAACCACCAGCGCCGCGCCTTGTTTCGCCGCCTGTTGAATCGCCGCGCAAACCTTGTGCAGCGTGCCGTCAGCGCTGTCCAGGTCAGGCGCGATCTGGATCGCCGCTGCGCGTACCGTCTTGTTTACTGTTGTCATGATCCGCCCTTCGCGACGCTTATAGCGTCCAGGTATCGAGAATGAACGCGTTATCGCGCGTATGAAGAAGCTTGAGATCCAATACATCCAGCGGACTAATGGGACGAATACCCGGAATTAATGAAGGTTCGCCATGCCCATATAGCGCTTGCAACGCAAAACGGCACGCGTAGACCTTGCCGCCCGCTTCCATGAATTTGACCAGCTGATTGTTTTGATTAAGATGCCCGGGAAAAGCCTCATCGCCTAGCGTTGGAAAGCCGCGTTGAATGCCGAGGGTAACGCCGGGGCCGTATAACAACACCGATGTTTCATAGCCCTTGCGTTGCAGTCGGGTAGCCTGCAACAGATTGACGAAACCGATCGAGCCTTCAAAGGCAACGGTATGGAAGGTGACAAGTGCTTTTTCGCCTGGCAACGCTTTGACGTCCTCGAATACTTTCTCTTCGTAATCGACAAAAAAATCGCCTTTAACGTGTGCTGCATGGTTTACCGTTGGCATGGTGTGGCTCCTGATGAATAAGTTGAAACGCTCGGTCAGACCTCATGTCGTGACCGCTGCATTGAATGCATGCGACGTGCCATCGAATCACCTTGTTATGGTGAATTGAATGGATTAATATGCATACAATCGATTCGGCGTAAACGCAAAGTGAGGCTTCTGTTGGCTTGCGCGAGGGGGGCGGCTCGCGGATTTTCATGGCGTAAGGAAAAATCCATTCAATTACACCATTCAATTCTGTTTTCGGTGCTGCACTACAATGTGATCCGGCGCTTTAAAACTGTGCGAAAGCAGAGCTCAAATGTACGGGGGTGGTGCGTATTGGCGATGCATCGCAGACTGATTGTATGGAACGGAAAGTGCATGCATTCTGCTGAACACAAAACTACTTTGAAGGATGGTCTAGATGGTGATGCTGCAAAATGGCTGGGTGCCGAAATTGAAAAAAGGGGCTGCTCCGCTGTATCTGGCGATTGCCAATGCGATCGCCGATGACATCGCCATTGGGCAATTGGCTGCCGAGCAACGCCTGCCGCCGCAACGCAAGCTTGCCGCATTGCTTGGCATCGATTTCACGACGGTGGCGCGTGCTTATACGGAGGCGCAGCGGCGCGGGCTGGTCGATTCCGTGGTGGGTCGGGGTACCTTTGTATGCGGCCGGCGGCGTCCCAGGATTCCGCGCGTATTCGAAGGGCGCCCCAATGTCGACATGTCGATGAACATGCCGCCGGAACCGGTCTCGGAGGAATTGCAGGAATTGATGCAAGCCGGCTTTGCCGGTGTCGCCGGCAAGATAAGGGATTTACTGCGTTATCAAGACTTCGGGGGATCGCCGCAAGATCGTGAGGCTGGCGCCTTGTGGCTGCGCCGGCGCGGTATGGCGGTCGATCATGAACGCTTATTGGTCGTGGCGGGAGCGCAATGTGCCCTGCTAGCGGTACTGACTACGTTGGCGGCGTCCGGCTCGGTTATCTGCTGCGAAGAGCTGACCTACCCTGGATTGCTGGCGTTGGCCGGTCCACTGGGTATTCGGCTGGTCGGTTTGCCGATGGATGGCGAAGGCATTGATGCGGTGGCGTTCGCCGCCGCTTGCGCGCAGTATGCGCCGAAAGCCTTGTATTGCAATCCGACCTTGCTGAACCCGACTACCGCAGTAATCTCGCAGGCGCGCCGTCAGGCACTCGTGGAAGTGGCGCGCCATTACGGCGTGCCGATTATTGAAGACGATGCGTATGGTTTTTTGCCGCGCATGACGCCGCCCGCGATGGCCAGCATCGGCGCCGACGTCACGTTTTATATCGCAGGCCTGGCGAAATGCGTCGGTGCCGGTTTGCGGATAGCTTATCTGGTGGCGCCCGACGCGCAATATGCATCGCGCCTTGCGTCGGCCTTGCGGGCGACCACGGTGATGGCATCGCCGATTACCGCGGCGCTGGCGACCCGCTGGATCCGCGACGGAACAGCGGATTTGGCCTTGAACGCGATTCGCAAGGAGTCGATGGCGCGGCAAAAGCTGGCGGCGCGCATATTGCCGGTCGGAAGTTATGTCTCCAAACCGGAGGCATTCCATTTGTGGGTCAGCCTGCCGCCACCGTGGGAGCGAGCCGCATTCGCGGCACATATGCAATCGTCCGGCATCTGGGTAGTGGCGAGCGACGCTTTTTCGGTGTCCACGCAACCGCCTGAGGCGGTGCGGGTCTGTATAGGCGGTGTTGCGCATCGGGAAGATATCCAGCATGCGCTGGAAATAATGGCGAATGCACTGCGCAGCGTGCCGCTGCCGGCACCAGCTGTGGTTTGATTGCAGGCCTGAAACAAAGCTTGACGCGATTGGAGATTGGAGCAGCTTCCGGTCAGAAATAGCGAGCGTAGCAACTCACTTTTCCTGCTAACTTTGCCGATATCGTTGAAAGAGTCGTGGCCGGTGCTGAGGTTTGCGGCAATGACTTCAGATAGATGCTGCAAGCTACACCATACGACTTCTGCCATGGGGCTGAAAACCGTGTCGTGTGCCGGTTCTGTGTGCTTTTGACGGCAATCTGATCTGGTTTTTTCTGTTGTTTCTGCATCTGTTTTCTTTGCCGTATTACGGTGAAAATGAAGACTTCAACACGGAAATGGGACAACGGAAGCGCCGGTCCTGAAAATTGGCACTGGCTGTCCTGCGGGAGAAACCGAAGACCGCTGTCGAATCCCGAGGACGCCGGGCAACGCAAATCAATCATCGCTTCCGGCGCCGGTCGATAGGAAAACGCATGTACCAATACGACGATTACGATGCTTCGCTGGTGGGCGGACGTGTAGAAGAATTTCGGGACCAGGTCGCCAGAAGAATTTCAGGCGAGCTGAGTGAAGAGGAATTTCTGCCG
>PKWO01000265.1 GCA_003132085.1 Oxalobacteraceae bacterium
CCGTCGCGTCAATCACGAACCAGTCGCGCTTGACCTCGTGGCCCTTAGCGGAAAAGGTTTTCATGATGACTTCCTTACTAGTTTAACTTGCTCAAAATGGTGGTTCCGCAGGCTATCAGTGACACGATACTAGCGGACTCTCCCTTGTTATCTCTTCCTGAGCAAATGGAAGAACCTGAAAGTATAACCTTTTCAAGGACTTGGAGTCAAATCTAATATAAAAAAAACCCGAGGCGGATACGCATCGGGTTTAAATCCACACCAGGAGGGTGGAGGAGACAAGCGAGACTGTCAATGCTCTGTTCCGCATAAACAGCCGATAGATGCATCATAGCAAAACATATTGTGCATTGCAATATTAATTGCTAAAAAAAATGTCAACTTCTTTCACCCTCGAATTTTTCGATATATTTTGTTATTAAAATCAAACATTTAAACTCGTTTTCCGCATTATGCTTTTTATCTCACGATGCGCCCGATGTTGCGTCGCATCAAATATATCGTTGAATTGCCCATCAACAGAAAGAATGCCCGCGCAAGTGACCGCATGCTCTCGGTCTGTCGGCGCTTTGGGTAAGTTACAATTGAACATTGACGCAAATGCGGGGGCACTGAATGGAATGCACAGTACGCTGGACAGGCTTGGCCGGCATGACTTTTGTGGCCGAAACCGGCTCGGGCCACTTGGTGACGATGGATGGCGCACCGGAGGGTGGCGGGCGCAATCTGGCGCCGCGTCCAATGGAAGTAGTGTTGGCCGGCACCGGTGGCTGCACCGCCTATGATGTCGTAATGATTCTACGTAAAAGCGGTCAGGATATCCGCGGCTGCGACGTGACGCTGAAATCGGAGCGCGCCGAAAAAGACCCTAAGGTCTTTATAAAGATTCACTTCCACTTCACCGTACGTGGCCGAAACCTGAAAAACAATCTGGTAGAACGGGCAATCAAGTTGTCACATGAAAAATATTGCTCAGCCTCGATCATGCTCGAAAAAACAGCGGAAATAACGCACTCATTCGAGATCGTGGATGACGCCGAAACGGCAGTGACGGCCTAACCGGAATGTTGCGCGGCATTCATTACTATAAATAGTAGGCGGTGGCCGTCATCACTTTTGCCATAGCCCGCATAGCCGTTCGCACCGGCAACGGCAGTTCCGTTGCGCCCATGGCGGCTGCAGCGGCGCCATGGGCGGCTTCATCATCACGCATCTGTTCGACAATCGCCCTGGATTTGGCATCCTGCTTGGGAAGCTCTTGCAAATGCCGCTCCAAATGCGCCTCAACCTGACGCTCGGTCTCGACCACGAAACCGAGGCTATGCGAATCGCCGCAACGCGCCGCCACCGCACCCAATACAAATGCACCGGCGTACCAGAAAGGATTCAACAAACTAGGGCGTGAACCAAAATCACGCAAGCGTTGTGCGGTCCACGCCAAATGATCCTCTTCTTCGCGCCCGGCATCGGCAAATTGTTGCTTCAACACTGCATTCTGCGAAAACCGCCCCTGCGCTTCATACAATGCCTGCGCGCATACCTCGCCTACATGATTGATTCGCATCAAACCGGCACTATGGCGCTGCTCAGTGCTATCCATGGATCCTTCGGCGACACCCACAGATGGATTAACACGGTTAGCTGACAGCACTCCACCGAATATCCGTAACGTTTTGTCGAAATCACCAATTAATGTATCGATATTCTTCATTTTCATTATTTGTATCTAAAATCCACACCGCTAAAATCCACACTGACTCAGTGTGCAGATACCGCACTACCGGCTCAACATCCAATTTGCCCGGAATACCGGCATTGGTTGAACTATCTCCCAAACCTCCAACCGGTATGTTGGACTCCGGCCCGGATGTTGAATAAATCATTCGGGCTGGATATGGACCCCGTCAATTCCGATCTTGCGGTGCAACAAGGAAAATCTTAGCACAATCGCTGAAAACTTTACTTTCCGTCTACGCTATGGAGGGCTAGAATTTGATGGCGCTTGACCTAGATCAAAATGAGGACAGACGGGCCACTTATACTCAGGAACCGCGTCAGAATAAGTTGGCAGCACTTGAGATTGTTAGCGTGCCGCGCAAGAAACTTGTTTTCCCTCCGAAGAGGGCGCTCAGTGTGTGTCCACTGCCGATTTCACAGTCGGCAGGACTAACCGGAGACAAAGTTGCAACCTACCAATACCGCCGATCCGGCCTATTTTCATAAAGTCGTCGATTGCCAATGGGCCTGCCCGGCCCATACCCCGGTGCCGGAGTATATCCGCCTAATCGGGCAAGGTCGCTACGGCGACGCTTACATGGTCAACTGGGTATCGAACGTCTTTCCGGGCATACTCGGGCGCACCTGTGACCGTCCTTGCGAGCCGGCCTGCCGCCGCGGCCGGGTCGAGCAAAGCAATGGCGAACATCCCGAACCGGTGGCGATCTGCCGCCTCAAGCGCGTGGCCGCCGACAATAAGGAAGACGTCAAGGGCCGCATGCCGACCGTTGCCGCAAAAAATGGCAAGCGCATCGCCTGCGTGGGCGCGGGGCCGGCTTCGCTGACCGTAGCACGCGATCTCGCGCCCCTGGGCTATCAGGTGACGGTGTTCGATGGCGAAGCCAAGGCGGGCGGCTTCATTCGCACGCAGATTCCGCGCTTTCGTTTGCCCGAGTCCGTGATTGACGAGGAAACCGGTTACATCCTGGATCTGGGCGTCGATTTCAAGAGCGGTCAGCGGGTCGACTCCATGCGCAGCCTGTTGACGCAGGGTTATGACGCCGTGTTCGTCGGCTGCGGCGCGCCTCGTGGGCGCAATTTGGATATTACCGGACGCAAGGAGATCGGCGAGAACGTCCACATTGGCATCGACTGGCTGGCCTCGGTGTCTTTTGGTCATGTCACCAGTATCGGCCGGCGGGTCATTGTTTTGGGCGGCGGCAATACGGCAATGGATTGCTGCCGCTCGGCACGGCGCCTCGGCAGCACGGATGTGAAGGTGATTGTGCGTAGCGGCTTCGATGAAATGAAAGCCTCGCCCTGGGAAAAGGAAGACGCGCTGCATGAGGGCATTCCGATCCTGAACTTCCATGCCCCCAAGTCGTTTGAACATGTGAACGGAAAGCTGACCGGCATGCCTTTTGAGATTGTCGAGGCAGTGTACGACGACCAAGGCAAGCGCAGCCTGGTGCCGACCGGTCAGGCGGATGTGCTGATCGAATGCGACGCGGTCTTGATCGCCGTGGGCCAGGAGAACGCCTTTCCCTGGATCGAAAGCGACGCTGGCGTCGAATTTGACAAGTGGGGCTTGCCGGTATTGCTGAAGGACACCTTTCAGTCCACGCTGGCCCAGGTATTTTTTGGCGGCGACTCGGCCTATGGCCCCAAGAACATCAT
>PKWO01000512.1 GCA_003132085.1 Oxalobacteraceae bacterium
GGTCGGCGGCCGAAATACCGGTCGTTACCCCCTCTGCGGCCTCGATGGACACCGTGAAGTTCGTCCCGTATGACGTACCGTTGCGGGTAGTCATCATCGGCAAATGCAGTTGCTCGCAGCGCTCTTCAGTCAGGGTCAGGCAAATCAGTCCACGCCCGAATTTGGCCATGAAATCGATCGCCTCGGGCGTAACAAACTCTGCCGCGAGTACCAGGTCGCCCTCGTTTTCACGGTCTTCTTCGTCCACCAGAACCACCATATGGCCTGCTCGGAGTTCGGCGACGATTTCCAGCGTAGTTGCAATTGACATAAATAAATCCTCGTAGCCCGCCATTTTAAAGGATTTACAAGTGAAGCAGGAGGTTTCGAGCAACATGTTGCTCGCCAGCGGAAGGTATCCGCTTGCAAGCGGATACCTTCCGCACTCGCGGCGACATTCGGTCGACTGACGAAGGCCAGTCATCGTCACCCAGGAAAATTTGAATCTAGCTCATCTGCCTCAGCATCAATCGCATTCCCTACAACCAATCGGTTTGAACAAAAATCCTGCTGCAATACCCAAGGTCTTTGAAACGCACATAGCGCAGCGCTTATGCAGCCAACTCCTGCAAGACTTCAGGATGTCGGTGCGCAATCGTCAGCAGCGTTTGTGCCGCTCCAGAGGGATGCCGCCGCCCTTGCTCCCATTCTTGCAGGGTGCGAACCGATACGCCCAGCAGCTTTGCAAATAGGCTCTGGGACAAGCCAGATTGCATGCGCACCGCCACAACAAGAGACACCGGCACAGGCGTACCTTGCCCGGCAAGCATTTCGTCAATCGATTGCTTCAATTCTGCGGCCATGTCGCGAGAATCTTCCCAGGCTCGTAGCGCTTTGTCGCCCATAGGCTTTTTCGATTGCATTTTTCAACTCCTTCAACTTTTCACCAGCAACAGATTCAAATTCGTTCTTCGCATAGAGAAAGATCAAAACAACTTCACCACGTGCCAATCGGTTGTAATAAATCACCCGTACGCCGCCGGACTTACCACCGCCTTGTCGCGCCCATCGAATCTTGCGCACACCACCCGAACCCTTTACCACGTCCCCCGCTTCAGGAAATTGCGCCAAATAGGCAGCAAATTCCGCACGCTCTTCTTCTGTCCAATAGGCGGGCCAAAGCCGTTGAAATGTTGGGGTTTCGATAATGGTGAGCATACATAGATTATACGTCAAAGACGTATAAATTGGAACTTCTCAATGGCGAATATCATTCTACGCAAATGAAAACGCCGACACTACAATGTAACGCACGCGAGTTCCCGACGATATGTTGCACAAACATGCGGCACATAAAAATAAATGCCGCAATATTGTTTATGACCACTATTCAAGTCGATCAAATTTCTTGCATCAAAGGGTATTTTTATAGTTAAGCATGCGCTCAACATAACGTGCGATCAAGTCGACTTCCAGATTCACCTTACCGCCGACGACCAAGTGCTTCAAGGTGGTAACTTCAATGGTATGCGGAATCAGGTTGATTGAAAATTCACACCCATTGCTCGTATCGGTAACGCGATTGACCGTCAGCGATACGCCGTTGACCACGATCGAACCTTTAAACGCCAGGTATTTGCCGATTGCTTTGGGCGCTTCAATCACCAATTCATGGGATTCGCCCACTGCTTCAAATTTGCGCACCACGCCCAGACCGTCGACATGACCGGACACCAGATGCCCGCCGAGACGATCGGCCAATGTCAATGCCTTCTCGAGATTCACTTCGCCCAGCGCATCCAGCCCGGCCGTGCAATTCAGGCTTTCACGCGACACATCGACGCTAAAGCCGTTGCCGGTCTTGGCAACCACGGTCATGCAGGCACCGTTCAGGGCGATCGAATCGCCCAGGGCCACATCGGACAACGGCAAGCCGCCGGCATCCAAGGTCAGGCGCAGGCCGGTGTCGGCCTGCTGGCTCAGAGGGGAAATAGAAACGATTTTGCCGACAGCGGCGACGATTCCGGTGAACATGATGAGTAAATATCCTAGGTGAATCGAGCAAGAATACGCAAATCCGCATCAATTTGCTTGATTTCATGAAAAACCAGTTTGCGCCGATCAGCCAAATTGTCGAGCGCAGGCAGGTCGAACAATCCTTGCCCNNCAACAACAATTCATCTACACATGCTTCGCGTATCAGCGAGCCGTTCAACTTATACCCGGCTTCAACATGCAATTCGTTAATCTGACGCCGTCCCAATTCGTGCATCAGGGCCGGCAAATCCACTTTGCCGTCACGATTGGGCAGCATGATGACCTCGGCACCGCGTTCGCGCAACGCCGCTTCTTTTCCGGCGTCCGGCCGCGCCGCGACGATCCAGGCGCCGCCGCCCTGCAGCACGCGCGCATCCGAGCTTATCTGCAACGCGCTATCGATCACAATGCGCCGCGGCTGGCGCGGAGTCTCGACCGCACGCACGTTCAATTGCGGGTTATCGGCCTTGACCGTGCCGATACCGGTCAAAATTGCGCAAGCCCTTGCGCGCCAGGAATGCCCATCGGCACGCGCGCCGGCCGACGTTATCCACTGGCTCTGTCCGTTGTGCAAAGCGGTTTTGCCGTCGAGGCTGGCGGCCGCTTTCATTCGCACCCAGGGCCGGGCACGTTGCATGCGCGAAAAAAATCCGATGTTCAACTCATAGGCTTCGCGCTCC
>PKWO01000204.1 GCA_003132085.1 Oxalobacteraceae bacterium
GGAGTTGGTCTGGTACAAATAGCCTTGCGCCTGATGCATCCGGTCGCCGGCGGCGTAATGCGCCTGCCGCATGTGCTCCAGCTCGGTTTCCACGTGGCGCAACTTGGCGGTCTGCTGCTCCAGGTCGGTCTGCGCCTGGGCGATCTCGCGCAGAAACTTTTCCTGCTCGCTTTTGGCCTCGTTCTTGCGCAGCAACCAAAGCAATTTCTGCTTCTCATCCTGCTCGCCCTGCAACCCGTGAAAGCGTTTGGCGACCGCTGCCTGGCTTTCCAGCTTTTCAAGGTTGGCATTCAGTTCACGCAAAATATCCTCGACCCGCAGCAGGTTTTCACGCGTATCGTGCAGACGGTTTTCGGTTTCCCGGCGGCGTTCCTTGTACTTGGATACGCCGGCGGCTTCCTCCAGGAAGATCCGCAACTCTTCAGGCCGCGCCTCGATGATGCGCGAAATCATCCCTTGCCCGATGATCGCGTAAGCGCGCGGCCCGAGGCCGGTACCGAGAAAAATGTCCTGGATATCGCGCCGCCGCACTGCCTGGTTGTTGATGTAGTAGGTCGAGGTGCCGTCGCGGGTCAGCGTGCGCTTGACCGCAATTTCGCCGTATTGGCTCCATTGGCCGGACGCTTTGCCGTCGCTATTGTCGAATATCAACTCGACCGAAGACCTCCCGGCCGGTTTGCGGTGGGTGGTGCCGTTGAAAATAACGNNGACTTGCCGCAGCCGTTCGGCCCCACGACGCCGACCAATTGGCCCGGCACCTGGAAATTCGTAGGATCGACAAAAGACTTAAATCCCGACAATTTAATGGAGGTTAGACGCACTTTATTAACTCTTAGCGTAAGCTGGTGGTGATTGACGAACGGAGGGCGGCTCTAACAACTTGCCCGAAACAGCCTCGCAAATGGTGCTTATCATATCATTCCGAGTATCCAAACCGTCATTTTCCGTCAGGTAATTACCGGGCAGCGGTTGATCGCTGCCTGTATAATGTCGCCTCCCAGACCTATCTGCCGCCGACCGACCCGTGAATCCGCTCCTCGCCAAACTGCATCCGTACCCGTTTGAAAAATTGCGACAGCTTTTTTCAGGCGTGACGCCGAATCCGGCCTACCCGCCGATCAGCCTGGGCCTGGGCGAGCCGAAACACCCGACGCCGCCTTTCATCCGGCAGGCGCTGGCCGACAACTTGAGCGGCCTGGCCGCCTACCCCAGCACCCAGGGCAGCGACGGCTTGCGCGCTGCCATCGCCGCGTGGCTGGAACAACGCTACGGTTTGCCGTCGATCAACCCCGCGACCCAGGTATTGCCGGTCAACGGTTCACGCGAAGCCTTGTTTGCGTTCGCCCAAACCGTAATTTCACCGACCGCCGCCGGTGCGCCGCCGGCGCTGGTGATGTGCCCGAACCCGTTTTATCAAATTTACGAAGGGGCCGCGTATTTGGCCGGCGCGGAACCGTATTTTGCCAATTCCGACCCGGCGCGCAATTTTGTGCCGGACTACCGCAGCATTCCAGCGGAGGTCTGGCAGCGG
The DNA here is from genome assembly GCA_003132085.1 of Oxalobacteraceae bacterium. Taxonomy (GTDB): domain Bacteria; phylum Pseudomonadota; class Gammaproteobacteria; order Burkholderiales; family Burkholderiaceae_D; genus PKWO01. The sequence continues at coordinate 1,532 of PKWO01000204.1, forward strand.
GTGCAATTGCTGTATCTGTGTTCGCCCGGCAACCCGACCGGCGCGGTGCTGACGCAAGACGACTGGGAGGAATTGTTTGCCTTGTCCGACCGCTACGGGTTTGTGATCGCCGCCGACGAATGCTATTCGGAAATTTACTTCAAGGCCGAAGCGCCATTGGGTGCCCTGGAAGCGGCACACCGCCTCGGGCGCACCGACTTCGCCCGCCTGATCGTGTTTTCCAGCCTCTCCAAACGCTCCAATGTTCCCGGCATGCGCTCCGGCTTCGTGGCCGGCGATGCGGCGATCATCAAGAATTTCCTGCTCTACCGCACCTATCACGGCGGCGCTATGAGCCCGCCGATTCAGGCCGCATCCGTTGCCGCCTGGCAGGATGAACAGCATGTGATCGAAAATCGGGCCAAATACATCCGGAAATTCAAGCAAGTGACGCCGCTTCTGCAACAAGTGCTTGACGTAGAATTGCCGGACGCCGGTTTTTACCTGTGGGCCAAAGTGGACACGCATGCAGCAATCTCCGACACCGAGTACGCGCAACGGCTGTATGCCGAATATAATGTAACCGTATTACCGGGTAGTTACCTGGCGCGTGACGCGCATGGCGTCAATCCGGGCCGCAACCGCATCCGCATGGCGTTGGTGGCTGAGTTGGATGAATGCATGGAGGCAACACGCCGCATCGTTGAATTCAGCCGAAAATTATCGCCGCAGTCTTCGCAGCTCAATTTTAAAGCAGCATCTTAATTAACTCACTTCCCTTTACTCAAGATGACCCAAGCATTGCAACACATTATCGATCAGGCGTGGGAAAACCGCGCTGAATTCTCGCCCAAGACAGCACCGGCAGCGGTGCGCGAAGCGGTCGCCCACGTCCTCGGTCAACTGGACCAAGGCACGCTGCGCGTTGCGCAAAAAGAATCCGGCGGCTGGGTCGTCAATCAATGGATTAAAAAAGCGGTGTTGCTCTCGTTCCGGCTGGAAGACAATGTTGTGATGGCGGCCGGCGCGCATGGCGCCAATGCGATGCAGTTTTACGACAAGGTACCGACCAAATTTGCCGACTACACCGAGCAAGACTTCGCCAAAGGCGGATTCCGCGTGGTGCCGCCGGCCGTCGCCCGCCGTGGCAGTTTCATCGGCAAAAATGTCGTGTTGATGCCCTCATTCGTCAATATCGGCGCGTATGTCGATGAAGGCACGATGGTGGACGCCTGGGCCACCGTGGGGTCCTGTGCGCAGATCGGGAAGAACGTCCACTTGTCCGGCGGCGTCGGCATCGGCGGCGTGTTGGAGCCGATGCAAGCCAATCCGACCATTATCGAAGACAACTGCTTCATCGGCGCCCGCTCCGAAGTCGTCGAAGGCGTGATCGTCGGCCAGGGCAGGGTGCTGTCGATGGGCGTGTTCATCAGCGCCTCGACCAAGATCATCGACCGCGCCAGCGGCGAGATCTTCATCGGCAAGGTGCCGCCCTATTCGGTGGTGGTGCCCGGCAACCTGCCCGACCCCAAGGGCGGGCCCGGCCTCTACTGCGCCGTGATCGTCAAGCGCGTGGA
>PKWO01000325.1 GCA_003132085.1 Oxalobacteraceae bacterium
TATGCGGCCGATCAACTGTTTGCCACGTTGGATACGACTTCGCGTCGCATATATCTGGGCGACGTTGGTCAAGTGGTGGTGTCCGACACAGTCGGTTTCATCCGTGAATTGCCGCATCAATTGGTCGCTTCATTTCGTGCCACGCTGGAAGAGACAATCCATGCCGATGTGCTGCTGCATGTGGTGGACGCAGCCAGTCCGGCACGCATGGAGCAGATCGAGCAGGTCAATATGGTGTTGAAAGAGATAGGCGCAGATCATATTCCGCAGATTCTGGTTTGGAACAAGATTGACGCTGCGGGCTTGGAACCGGTTTTGGAACGGGATGAATATGATAAAATTCGTCGTGTTTTTATCAGCGCGCAAACCGGAGCAGGTTTGGACTTATTGCGTCAGGCGATTACCGAGTTCGCAAAACTGAATAAAGCGGCAGAATTTGAAGATGCTCATTCTGTCGTAAACGATGATGACTATCTAGCCAGCATTCCAACCATCACCTAAAGCCGGACTGCGACAGAATGCTTGTTTCCCTATTTAAGAAAATCGGATTGATGTTTTCGCTCAACGCCCCCCGCTGGGGGCGCGGTCCACAAAAAACTTATCAAAACCAAGACGGCAAGCGACCGAATGACGGGCCGCCTGATCTTGATCAATTGTGGCGCGATTTCAATATGCGCCTGAACCGATTGTTCAGCAACAAAGGCGGTGGCGATTCCGGTGGCGGTGGCGGTTTCAAGCCGGATATGCGTGGTGCCGGAGTGGGGGCGCTGGTGATCATCGTGATTTTGTTATTGCTGTGGATCGCCAGCGGGTATTTCATCGTGCAGGAAGGTCAAACGGCAGTGGTGATGACTTTTGGTAAATTCAGCCATACCACACCGGCCGGATTCAACTGGCGCTGGCCTTATCCGATTCAAAGCCACGAACTTGTCAACGTATCCCAGGTTCGGACTGTCGAGGTGGGATACCGTACGAACGTCAAGAACAAGCAGCCCAACGAAGCGCTGATGCTGACCGATGACGAAAACATTATAGATATTCAGTTTGCGGTGCAATACAAGCTCAAGGACGCTGTCGAATGGGTTTTCAATAATCGTGACCAGGAAGATACCGTCAAGCAAGTAGCCGAAACTGCGATCCGCGAAGTGGTCGGCAAGAGCAAAATGGATTTCGTCTTATACGAAGGGCGCGAGAAGGTGGCCTTCGATGTCAGTGAGTCGATGCAGCAAATCCTCGACCGCTACAAAATGGGTGTGCAGATCACCAACGTGACCATGCAGGGAGTGCAGCCTCCCGAACAAGTGCAGGCGGCATTCGATGATGCAGTAAAAGCCGGGCAGGACCGCGAACGCCAAAAGAACGAAGGCCAGGCTTACGCCAACGATGTGATACCGAAGGCCGCTGGCGCAGCGTCGCGCTTGATGCAGGAATCAGAGGCATATCGCGCTCGCGTCGTCGCCAATGCGGAAGGCGACGCATCGCGCTTCAAGCAAGTGCTGACGGAATACCAAAAAGCACCAGCCGTTACCCGGGATCGCATGTATCTGGAAACGATGCAGCAAATTTTTTCGAATACCACCAAAGTGATGATAGATTCCAAAAGCGGTAGTAACTTGATCTACTTGCCGCTCGATAAGCTGATCGCTCAGTCGGCGACCAATGATGCCAATGCCAAATCCGGCGTGCCGGTGCAGGCTCCGGTTGATGTCAATCCGGCGCCTGATCCGCTTCAAGCGCTGGAGTCTCAGCGCTTGCGCGATGCGCGTAGCCGAGATAGTCGCGAATCCCGCGATAGGGAGGTGCGTTAATGAATCGCATCATTTCCTATTTGGTCGCGACCGTCATCGTGCTATGGATTCTGTCATCAACCTTATTTGTTGTTGATCAACGGCAATATGCGATCGTGTTTGCGTTGGGCNNTCTGCATGTCAAATTGCCGCCGCCGTTCCAAAACGTGCTATTTTTGGACAAGCAAATTTTGACGCTGGATACTCCTGAAACCGACCGTTTCATCACCGCCGAAAAGATGAATATTCTGGTCGATGCATTTGTGAAGTGGCGCATCATTGAACCGAAACTTTACTTCGTCAGTTTCGGCGGCGACGAGCATCGTGCGCGCGACCGGATGTCGCAGATTGTGAAAGCGGCGTTGAACGATGAGATTACCAAACGCACGGTGCGCGAGGTCATCTCCGGCGAACGCGGAAAAATCATGGATGCGATTCGTCAAAAAGTGACTGATGAGGCCAAGCAAATCGGTGTTGAGATTGTCGATGTGCGCCTGAAGCGGGTCGATTATGTCGAGCAAATCAATGCGTCGGTATATGATCGCATGAAATCGGAACGGCTGAGAGTCGCCAACGATTTGCGCTCGCAAGGCGCTGCCGAGTCCGAAAAAATTCGCGCAGACGCCGACCGCCAACGGACCGTATTGTTGGCCGAAGCCTATCGCGATGCAGAGAATATTCGTGGCGGAGGCGATGCCAAGGCATCCCAGATTTATGCCCAGGCATTCGGTCAGAATCCTGAGTTTTACAAGTTCTATCGTAGCCTGGAAGCCTATCGCGCAAGCTTCAAGACCCGTAGCGACGTGATGGTGGTCGACCCAAGTTCCGAGTTCTTCAAGTACCTGAAGAGTTCAGGTACCGGGAGTGCGAAAAAGTAATAAGGCCTCACGCGAATATTTTCCGTCGTTCCATAAGGGCGCCCAACCGTCTTCGCGGAAACGACGAAGCACTATACGTAAGTCCTAGATAAGTATTTTCGCGAGAGGGTAAGCTGCCTCCCGCGATAGCAATTCGAAGTCGGCGCGATCTGTGGTCGTGCCGATGTTTTCTTGCGTTCGATTAGTGCACTCAACTTTCCTGATCATTCTTCCTCCTCTTTATGCCCAACTGGCTTCTTCCTGAAAATATCGCCGATGTCTTGCCTTCTGAAGCGCGCAAGATTGAGGAGTTGCGCCGTGTCATCCTGGATAATTTCCGGCTGTACGGCTACGAATTAGTGATGCCGCCCTTGCTGGAGTATCTGGAATCGCTATTGGCAGGGGCCGGGCCAGACACTAATTTGCGCACATTCAAATTGGTGGATCAGTTGTCCGGGCGCACCATGGGAGTACGTGCCGACATGACAACGCAGGTCGCGCGCATTGATGCGCATCTGCTTAATCGGGCTTCGGTAACGCGTCTGTGCTATGCCGGCAGTGTGCTGCACACGCGGCCGTCGGGCTTGCATGCGACCAGGGAGCCATTGCAAATCGGCGCCGAGATTTANNTGGCTTTGGCGTCGCTGGCGCTGGCTGGATTTACCGAGGTGCGCCTGGATTTAAGCCATGTAGGCGTGTTGCGCGCAATTATCGCGAGTGATCAAAAGGCTCTCCGCGACGAGTCGGAACTGTACAATTTGGTGCGTGCAAAAGACATCTCCGGTCTGCGCGCGATTACTGCCGACTATGCTGCGGCCAGCCGTTCCGCGTTAATGGAATTACCGAGTTTGTATGGCGATGCCACGATTCTGGCAAGGGCCAGGGAAGTGTTGCCGGCATGGCCCGGAATTGTGGGCGCGATCGATGAGCTGGAGGTATTGGTCGGTTTGGCGTCCGGCGCCAGCGTGACGATAGATTTGGCTGATTTGCGCGGCTACCAGTATGAAAGCGGAGCCATGTTTGCGATCTATGTTCCTGGCTTGNNGCATTCGGCCGCGCCCGTCCGGCGACCGGTTTCTCAATGGATCTGCGTGAGTTGGCACGCTTGCTGCCGATTGCCGAGCGCAAACGCTCAATTCGCGCGCCGTGGGGCCGGGAAACCGCATTGCATTCGAAAATCGTTGCGTTGCGCAAGGCAGGTGAAATAGTGATCCAAAGCTTGCCTGGTCATGAAAACGACCAGGAAGAATTCAACTGTGATCGCGCACTGGTGCTTGACCGCGGAAACTGGGTTCTTACGAAGGTTTAATCAGGATTTTCCCAAAAAATTTATATTGAAATAGGCACTGAGATGTCACAAAAAAGCATGGCTAAGAATGTCGTTGTCATTGGCACTCAATGGGGCGACGAAGGAAAAGGCAAGATCGTCGATTGGTTGACCGATCACGCCCAGGGCGTAGTGCGTTTTCAGGGCGGCCATAATGCCGGTCATACACTGGTGATCGACGGCAAGAAGACCGCACTACAATTGATTCCTTCCGGCATCATGCGCGCCGGCGTGGCTTGCTATATTGGTAACGGAGTGGTGCTCTCGGTGCCCGACCTATTGCGTGAGATAGACAAGCTGCAGGTGATCGGTGTCGAAGTTGCCTCGCGCCTGAAGGTATCGGAGGCGTGCCCGATCATTTTGCCCTACCATACAGCGCTGGATGCAGCGCGCGAGGTTGCGCGCGGTGCCGATAAGATCGGCACTACCGGGAAGGGCATCGGGCCGGCCTATGAAGACAAAGTCGCCCGCCGTGCAATCCGTGTGGCGGACTTGCTGAACGAAAAGCGTTTCGCGGAAAAGCTTCGCGAAAACCTCGACTATCATAATTTTGTGCTGACCCAGTATCTGAAGGCAGACGCAGTCGACTATCAAAAAACCCTGGATGATGCGCTCGTCAACGTGCCGCGCCTTACGCCGATGGTCGCCGACGTATCCAGCGCGCTGTATGCCGCTCACAAAGCCGGCGCCCACCTGTTGTTTGAAGGCGCGCAAGGCAGCCTGCTCGATGTCGACCACGGCACCTACCCATTTGTTACGTCCAGCAATTGTGTTGCCGGCAATGCCGCAACCGGGTCGGGAGTCGGTCCGAACATGCTGCACT
>PKWO01000280.1 GCA_003132085.1 Oxalobacteraceae bacterium
ACCGGCGTTGACTGCGGCCAATACGGCGCCGCTACCGTGGACCGAGTCGGAGATTTTTGCTTTTTTGCGTAGCGGCGCAACCGATCTCCACGGCGGTGCGGTGGGTCCGATGGCCGAAGTCGTACATGATGGTCTGGCTTTGGCGCCGGATGCCGACATCCACGCGCTGGCCGCCTATTTCGCCGACATGAACGGTACTGCCGGCGCCACTGGCGCCGCGGGTGCCGCAGGTGCCGCACAAGGAACCGATGCCGCGCTGAGTAAGATCATGGCCAAATCGGCCCAGGTCGCCGGCATATACAACGATCATGGCGCCGTCCTCTATGTGGGTGCGTGCGCCTCGTGCCATTCGAACAGCGATGGCAAACCGATCCGCGCGCGACCCGAACTAGGTCTGAGCGGCGCGCTCAGTGCGCCCGATCCAAACAATCTGCTGCAGTTGATCTTGCATGGCATCGGCAAGCAAGAACGCATGCCCGGCATGATAATGCCCGGCTTCGCTTCGTCCCTTTCTGATGCCGATATCGCCCAACTAGCTGCCTATCTGCGGNNGCCGCACCGAACTGCCGCCGTGGAAGGGCCTTGAGGCTAGTATTGCGGCGCTACGAAAAGAAAGCCAGCCATGAACCTGCGTGGAAAATTCAGACAAAAGCGAGACGAAAATGCATAAATTTACCGTGAACGGCAAGCCGGTCTCCGTCGATGTCGATCCGGACACGCCGCTGTTGTGGGTGATTCGTGACGACGTAGGTCTGAAGGGCACCAAATTCGGTTGCGGGATCGGCATGTGCGGCGCTTGCACCGTGCATGTGGACGGACGCGCGATCCGTTCCTGCATCACGCCGGTGAGCGCAGTGGCCGATTCGCAGATTGTGACGATCGAAGGGATTGATCCGGAAGGCCGGCATCCGCTGCAAAAGGCCTGGATCGAGACCCAGGCTCCGCAATGCGGATACTGCCAGTCTGGCCAGATCATGCAAGCGGCTACGTTGCTGAAGGACTATCCGAACCCGAGCGACGCCAATATCGACGCGGTGATGAGCGGCAATCTTTGTCGCTGCATGGCGTATGTGCGTATCCGCAAGGCGATCAAGCTAGCCGCCGAAGAATTGACAGGGGCGCAGCCTCATGCATAAATTGGCAAAATATCTAAAAACCGATCAGCCGGTGTCTTTGCAGCGGCGTGGATTTCTGATCACCGCAATAGGGACCGGATTCACACTGGCGTTCTTGCGCGCCGATATGTCGTTTGCAGCCACCGCCGCAGCCGCCCGGACTGCGCCTGCCAATCAGGTCTTTGATCCGACCATCTGGTTCACGATCGACCGCGATGGCTTGGTGACCGTCAATATCGCCAAAGCGGAGATGGGACAGCATGTCGGCACCGCGTTGGCGCGCATCCTGGCCGATGAGCTGGAAGCGAGTTGGGATTCGGTGCACGTAAATTACGTCGACAGCGATCCGAAATGGGGCACGATGGTTACCGGCGGCAGTTGGTCGGTGTGGCAAAGTTTTGACGCGCTCAGCCGCGCCGGTGCGGCCGGGCGGATCGCCTTGACCGAGGAGGGCGCCAAACTGCTGGGCGTGCCGGTCGGCGCCTGTGAAGCGCGCGACGGCATGGTCGAGGCCGACAGCAAGAGCATTTCCTATAGCGACATCGTTCGCCGCGGCAATCTGAGCCGAAAGTACTCACCGGAGCAATTGAAGGCCATCACCCTGAAGACGCCGGACCAGCGTCGTTTGATTGGGAAAAATGTGGCTGCGCTCGACGTGCCGTCGAAGACCAACGGCAGCGCCGTGTATGGCATCGATGCGATGGTCGACGATATGGTCTACGCGCGGCCGCGCATTCCGCCGACCCGCTATGGGTCGAAAGTGCTTTCCATCGACGATACTGCCGCAAAAAAAGTCAAAGGCTATATCAAGTCGATTGCGTTAACCGATCCTTCCGACACGGTGCCCGGCTGGGTAATGGTGTTTGCCGATTCGTTCGCGGCGGCCGACCGTGCGGCCGGGTTGGTGGCGATAAAATGGAGCGCCGGAGCCGGCGCCGCGGTCTCGGAACAGGATATTCTGGACCATGGAAGCAGGCTCATCGATAATTTGACGGTCGGCTCCCTGGTGGTGGCCGACGATGGCGTGGAAGCGGCATTCGCCAAAGCCAAACTGCGCATCGAGCACAACTACACGACCAGTACCGTGCTGCACTTCCAGATGGAACCGGTCAATGCGCTGGCGTTGGAGAAAGACGGCATATGGCATATCCACACCGGTAACCAGTGGCAGTCGTTGATCTTGCCGGTATTGGCCAAGGCACTGGGGGTCGGCGAGAACAACGTTATCCTGCATACCTACTTATTAGGAGGCGGCTTCGGCCGCAGACTAAACGGCGACTATGCGGTGCCGGCGGCGCTGGCCGCAAAAGCCATGGGCCGCCCGGTAAAAATGGTGTGCACGCGGGCCGACGATGCGCGTTTCGATTCCCCTCGTTCGCCGTCGGTGCAGCGTCTGCGCATGGCGTTCGGCGATAGCGGCGAAGTCACCGCGATGGAGCACCACGCGGCGGCCGGCTGGCCGACGCAGGTGATGATCCCGTCCTCCATGCCGAAGGGGAAGAACGGCAAACCATACGATCCGTTTTCGATCTCCGGCGCCGACCACTGGTACACGGTTGGGGCGCACCGGGTACGCGCCATTTCCAACGATTTGGCGAACAGTACTTTCCGTCCCGGCTGGCTGCGTTCGGTAGGGCCGGGGTGGACCAATTGGGCGGTGGAAAGCTTCATCGACGAGGCCGCCGTCGCGGCCAAGGTCGATGCGTTGGCGTTCCGTCTGTCGCTGCTCGATGCAAAGGGAAAAAATGCGGGTAGCGCACCGAATGCGGTCGGCGGCGCCGCGCGCATGGCCAATGTGCTCAGACGCGCTGCCGAAATGGCCGGCTGGGGCAAGGCGATGCCGGCCGATACCGGTCTGGGCATTGCCAGTACGTTCGGCCAGGAGCGCGACATGCCGACCTGGACCGCATGCGTGGCGCGTATCAAGGTCGATCGTCACACCGGTATGGTGAAAATCGAAAAGCTGTTTTTGGTGATCGATGCCGGCACGATCATCCACCCCGACGGCGCTCTGGCGCAGGCGGAAGGCGGCGCGCTGTGGGGTGTCAGCATGGCGCTGCATGAAGGAACCGCCTTCGTAAACGGCGAAGTGAAGGACACCAATCTGAACGCCTACACGCCGCTGCGCATGGCTGATGTGCCGGAAATGGAGATTGAATTTGTTGCAAGCACAGAGACGGCTACCGGCATGGGTGAACCACCGACGACGGTGGTCGGTCCGGCAATCGGCAATGCCATTTTTGCCGCGGTCGGCGCGCGCATGCGCGATATTCCGATCCGCCCGGATGCCATATTGAAGGCGCTCGAGAAGAAGTCGGCCGCCTAGTGTCCCAAGTCATTAATTCGTGGATTAAATATGTTGAGAATCGTCCCAATACTGCGTCACAAATGCGCGCAAGGCCTCGGCCTTGCTGTGCTTTGTTCCTTGTCTTGCGCCGATTTCACCACATTTAATTGTTCCGCGAATTAATGACTCGGGACACTAGCCCATGAACATAGACATCGACACAATGACAGGAAGTGCGCTATGCGAACATCAATGCGAGTGATAAAGCGTGAGGGGAATCTCTAATGAGGACTGATCATTTGGCCGCAACTGCTGCTGCGCCCTTGTACGAGCTTAGCGTGAACACGCTGCGTTTCCTTTCGGTTGATGCGGTGCAAAAAGCCAACAGCGGGCATCCGGGGCTGCCCTTGGGCGCCGCAGCGATGGGCTATGTGTTGTGGACGCGCTTCCTCAAGCACCATCCGGCCAACCCGGACTGGTTCAATCGTGACCGTTTCGTTCTTTCCGCCGGGCATGGATCGATGCTGCTTTACAGCCTGCTTCATGTTACCGGTTATGCCTTGCCGATGCAGCAAATCAAGCAGTTTCGTCAATGGGGCAGCATCACCCCGGGGCACCCGGAGCGCGGCCTCACGCCGGGCGTCGAGACCACGACCGGCCCCTTGGGGCAAGGATTCGGTAATGGCGTGGGGATGGCAATGGCGGAGGCCCATCTGGCTGCGCGCTATAACCGTCCGGATTTTACGGTCGTCGATCATCATACTTATGGCATCGTCAGCGATGGCGACCTGATGGAAGGCATTGCGTCGGAGGCAGCTTCGCTGGCCGGCCATTTGCACCTCGGCAAACTGATTTATCTGTACGATGACAACCACGTCACGCTCTCCGCGGCCACCGATATAACCTTCACCGAAGATTGCGCGCGCCGCTTCGACGGGTATGGCTGGCACACGCAAACGGTGGAAGACGGCAACGACTTGGCAGCGATCGAGCAGGCGCTGCACGACGCCCGGGCAGAGACGCAACGGCCGTCGCTGATTTTGCTACGCACCCATCTCGGTTACGGCTCTCCGCACAAGCAGGATACATTCGAAGCGCACGGTTCTCCGCTGGGTGCGGAAGAAGTGCGGTTGACGAAGGAAAACCTGGGTTGGCCGGCTACTCCGCCGTTTTATATTCCGGAGCCGGTACGAGTGCATTTCCTTGAAGCGGTCGAGCGCGGCGAACAGGACGAAGCGGAGTGGAACAAAACATTTTCTGCCTATGCGCAAGCCTTTCCCGAACTTGCCAAGGAACTGCAACAGAGCATCCGCGGCGAATTGCCGGCCGGCTGGGATGCGGAGATTCCGCGGTTTTCGACAGACTCCAAAGGCATGGCCACCCGTGTCGCCTCCGGCAAGATCATGAACGCCATTGCGGCCCGGTTGCCGGCGCTGATCGGCGGGTCGGCCGATCTGGATCCGTCGACCTACACCGTGTTAAAGGAATTGGGAGATTTTGAGCCGTCCAGTGCGCTCGCCTGCGACAAGCAGGGTTCCGATGGCGGCGGCTGGTCGTACGCCGGCCGCAATCTGCATTTCGGCGTGCGCGAGCATGC
>PKWO01000054.1 GCA_003132085.1 Oxalobacteraceae bacterium
GTAGTTACGCAGGCACGTCGTGGGAAAACGGCGGTCTGCGCGATAATAGCGCGACGCCAAGCGGCGCCCTGCGCACATTCGCTCCCAACACCACGCCGAATGCCGGCGGCGTCATTCCAAACACGCTGTTGTCACAAGGCAGCGGTATCGGCAACCCGTTGGCGCCTAACAATTGCGCGCAAAACGGCAGTGCGTGGGATGCCAATGCCGGCACTTGCCGCTTTAATGCGTCGCCATTTGTACCGCTGGTGCCGGAAGTCAAGCGCGAGAATGTTTCAGCCAATTTCCGCTTCAAACTGAACGACTCCGCCGAATTCTTCATCGATGCCTTCGATTCGCACCAACTGACGGATACCAAGGAACAGCCGTCGCCGTACAGCGTTTCGTTCATGGCGCCCGACGTCGCTTTTGGCACCAAAAATATCTACCCGGCGATTATCATTTCGCCGACCAGCCCGTATTATCCAGGTGCCTTCATCGCCGCGAACGCACCGTCGGCGGCAGGAAAGCCGGTTACCGTCAGCTATCGCGCATTCGATGGCGGCGGCCGCGAACACCAGGACGTAGCCGATCAGTCTCACCTCGTGACCGGCTTCCGTGGCGCAGTCAAGGACTATGACTACGAGGTGGCTTATACCCACAACGTCAGTAGCGTTGCGGAAAACACCGAAAGCGGTTACCAGTCGATGACGGCTCTGGCTTCCCTGCTGAGCAACAATAACGCGTTCAATCCATTCACCCAGTATCAAACTCCGGCCCTGGCTGCGCAAATCAAGGCGACCAACTATAACGGCAACATGATCAATTCGGTCATGACCACCGATACGGCCGACGGCAAAATCTCGGGCGAAGTGTTCAAATTGCCGGCCGGTGCAGTCACGCTTGCCCTCGGCGGCTCCTTGAAAAATGAAAACCTGAACTTGCAACCAAGCACGGCGTTCCAATCGGGCGATATTTCCGGATATGGTTTGCAGGTATTGCCATTGTCTGCATCGCGTCATTCGAGTTCGTTGTTTGCCGAAACGAATATCCCGCTGTTTAAATCGCTCGAAGCCGGTATTGCCGTGCGTCGCGACGAATATCCAAACACCACGTCGACCAATCCGAAGATCAACTTCCGCTTCTCCCCGGTACAGGAAGCAGTGTTCCGCGCGTCGTACGGCACTGGTTTCCGTGAGGCAAGTATGCAGGAACTATACACGCCGCAAGCGGTGGGCACCAGCGCTAACTTCAAGGATCCGAAGACGGGTGTTGCCAATCAGTTCAACGTGCTGGGTGGCGGCAATACGAATCTGAAGCCTGAGAACTCTGAACAGGCGTCGATCGGTATGGTGTTGCAGCCGATCAAGAACCTGACCTTCTCGGTGGATTATTGGAAGATTCGCATCTCCGACCTCATCACTACGATCGATCCGCAATTCATCGTGGATCAGGCTTTTGCGGGCAATTCGACGTACACTGGTCTGGTACAACGTGATGCCGCAGGCAACATCACGCAGATCACGAGCACCAACCTGAATGCCGGTGGCGTGTCGACCTCCGGTATCGACCTCGATGTGCGTTGGCTGATTGCAAAAACGGCGAACTATGGTACTTACGGCGCGCACCTGAACGGCACCTATCTGACCAAGTTCGATGAAAAGCTGCCTGACGGTTCGATTCAGCCCAGCATCGGCGCAACGATCATGCCGGGAACCGGCACTGTGCTTAACGCGGTTTCGGCCGGCGGTATCCTGAATCGCTGGAAGCATGTGTTGACGTTCGATTGGAGATACGGTCCTTACGCGGTAGCCCTGACGCAGAACTTCCAATCCGGTTACTGGGACAACGCTCGCGCCGACTCTGCAACCGGCACCGATGCCCAACACGTCGGCTCGTTCTCTACCTGGGATATACAAGGTTCGTACACTGGAGTCAAAAACCTGACATTGCGTGCCGGCTTGAAGAACATGTTCAATCGTTTGCCGCCTGATGTCATTACGCTGAATCAGTACTTCCAAACCGGCTACGATCCAACATACTACGATCCGCACGGTATGTTCGGCTACCTGAATGCAACCTACAAGTTCTAAGAACTTGTTCTAGCAGGGTAATCAACAATAAAGTCGTAGTAGTATGCATTAACCTGATGCCCCAAGCTTGCTTGGGGCTTTTTTTCGCCCAAAGTGCTGCATAAATTCCAGCAGGGTATCGGCTCATCACCCAAATAGTTTGATTATTCGGATATTTTCAGCAAGCTTTTCGCCCTATAAGCAAAAAAAAATTAAGGATTTTTCCCCGCATTTTCTTGCACCAAAATTTGACAAGGCGACGTCAAGATCGCATTATCAAGCGCTTGTAAACTGCGAAACCCAGCTACATTTACCGTAGATTCTTCGGGAGGAATGCATTTTGCTTCGCTATCATATTGGGAATGGCGAATCGCCACAAAAAAACTAAATTTTATTCAGCACTCATTATTTTGGTGCGTTGCACCATGATGTTGCTCCGCATTTACGATTATCCAAGAGCGAAATTCGACGCAAATTTGGCGGTCGAAAATTGTATTGATAGAAAATTCAACGTATGTATAATCCGCATACTCTAGATTCAGACAGGCGTCAGACCTTGGGTTTCAAAGGGATTTAGCAACGGTTCGCAATGGAGGAAGTACGGATGG
>PKWO01000365.1 GCA_003132085.1 Oxalobacteraceae bacterium
TCCCAGAACTGCCGGCGAGTAATGGGATCCACACCTCCCGTCGGCTCGTCCAGAAAAATGACGGGTGGCTTGTGCAGTACTACGCATCCGAAGGCAAGCCGCTGCTTCCAACCACCCGGTAGCGTGCCCGTGATCAGGTTCTCCTGGCCCTTGAGGTCGGCCATGGCAAGCGCCCACTCGATTCTGTCCTTGAGTTGTTTGGAGGGCACGCTATAAAGGCCGGCGAACAAGCGTATGTTTTCGATTACCTTGAGGTCATTATAAAGAGAGAATTTCTGCGACATATAGCCGATACGCCGCCGCACGGCCTCGGGATCGGTCGCAATGTCGATTCCGGCAACCACCGCCCGCCCGCTGGTTGGGCGCAATAGACCGCATAACACGCGTATCAACGTCGATTTTCCAGCGCCGTTCGGCCCCAGGAAGCCCATGATCTCGCCGCGCCCGACATCGAAACTGACGCTGTCGAGCGCAATGAACGACCCGAAGCGTTTGCTGAGATTGTCGACGACGATCGACGCAGTCGATTGAGTCTCCATCATGCGACTTGGCGCTTGCGTTCGAGCAGCGCGACGAACAAATCCTCGACGGTCGGTTCGATCTGTTCGATGGCGTTCGCATGCATGCCGGCGGCTTCGATCGCCTGAACCAGTTGCGGCATGCGTTGCGCCGGGTCGTCGACATGGACGTGAACGCCGTCGCCGACCAGCAGCACGCCTTCAACGCCGTCCAATGGTTGCACTACCGCGAGCATGCGGCGCGGGTCGGAAGACGCGATCCGGATAATCGCGCCCGGCATGCCCTGTTTGAGCCGGCGCGGCGTGTCGCAATACATGATGCTTCCCTGATTTAGCAGGGCTAGACGATCGCAGCGTTCAGCTTCGTCCAGATAGGCGGTCGAGATCACCATTGCCACGCCTTCCGCCCGCAACGAGTACAAAATCTGCCAGAATTCCCGCCTTGACACAGGGTCGACCCCGGTCGTCGGTTCGTCGAGCAACAGTACGCGCGGCGCATGCACCAGCGCACAGGTCAGCCCGAGCTTTTGCTTCATCCCTCCGGAGAGCTGTCCGGCCAGGCGTTTTCCAAAAGGCGTCATGCCGGACGCCGTCAACAGGCGCGCTGCGCGCTCGCGCCAAACCTGGCGCGGAATTTCGAACAGATCCGCAAAAAAGCGAATATTTTCGTCAACCGTCAGATCATCGTACAGACCGAATCGCTGCGGCATGTAGCTGACATGGCGTTTGGTTTGTTCCGGGTCGGCGATCACGTCAACGCCGTCAATCAGGATGCTGCCCGCATCTGGGCGCATCACGCTCGCGAGCATCCGCATCGTAGTCGTCTTACCGGCGCCGTCCGGTCCAACGAGTCCGAATATTTCGCCGCGCTTGACTGAAAAACTCACTCGATCGACCGCAGTCAGTTGGTCGAACCGCTTGCTCACATCGCGCACGGTGACGGCGCTGTCGGCGACTTCACTCATCCTTTTCCCGGCGCCACCGCAACCAGCCTGGCGTCGGCCGGCATGCCCGGCACGAACACATGCGCGGCATTGTCGATGTCGATCTTGACGCGATAGACCAGCGTGATGCGTTCAGCATGGGTTTCAACGCTCTTCGGCGTGTATTCCGCTTTTGACGAAATAAACGAGAGACGCCCCTGAAATTGCTTCCCCGGAAAAGTGTCGGCGGTGATGGTGGCGATTTGTCCGAGCCTAACCCTGCCGACATCGGTTTCGTTCAGATAGGCGCGCAGCCATACATGATCCAGATCGGCCATCGTGACTATCGGCGTGCCGGGCGCAACGACTTCGCCGAGTTCCGCCTGCCGTTCCAGAATCACGCCGTCAAACGGCGCGCTCAGGGTCGAATAGCCTTCCACAATACGCGTCAGCAGGGCCGATTGTTCGCCATTGTGCAAACTTGCCTGCGCCACCTTCACGTTGCGCTGCGCGACTTGTTCCAACGCTCGGTCGCGCTCCAAAACCGCACTTGACTGCTTGTGCGCGGTGACGGCGCTGTCAAGTGCGGCGGTTGACACAAACCCTTGCTTCTGGAGCCTCTGACTGCGTTGCAAGTCTAGCGTGCGTTGTGCCAGATCGGCCTGATCGACGTCGATGACTTTACGCGCCGCAGCCAGATTCTGAATCGACGCATCCACTTGCCGCTGTTGCACGCCTACCGCTGCGTCGGCAATCGATACTTGCTGCTTCAGATCCTGGTTGTCGACCAGAGCCACCATCGTGCCCCGCTTGACCCACTGGCCTTCGTTGAACGGCAGTTGCACGATGCGCGATTGCACAGCCTTGAAGCTGAGTACGCTTTCATGCGCCTCGATGTTTCCCGACAAAACGATTGCGTCAGACGCCTTTTCGACACCCCATTTCGGTAATACGCCGGTCCGATATAGAACGAACAAAGTGAGTACGGCTACCCCGCCGATGCTGATGACGCGAAATATTCTCGACTTATTCATGAGGTTTGCAATAGGATTTGATTCATTGAGAATTTACTGCATTGCACCGGTCGTTCCGCTGGCGTTCTTCGCGGCAATCGCTTGACGCACGCGTTCAGCAGTCATCGGCAATCGGAACATGCGCGCGCCGGTCGCATCAAATACCGCGTTGGCAATCGCGGCTCCGGCGGTTGTGATCGATGGTTCTCCGCCACCTTGCGGCGCCAGCTCGTCATTCTTGACGAGCACGACTTCGATTCGGGGAACCCAGGAAAAGCGGGGGATGTCGTAGGTGTCGAAATTACTGTCAAGAATCTCGCCGCCGCGAAAACGAAGCTCTTCGGACAATGCATACCCCAACCCCATGGTGAGCCCGCCTTCGATTTGCATCTTCGCGCCATCGGGATTNNGCGCAGACTATCCTCTGCACTTTCACTTTTCCGCTGGCCGGGTCCACCTTTACCTCAGCCATTGTCGCGACGCAGGTGCCGGCATCGATACTGCATGCCAACCCGAAGCCTCTGCCGCTCGGTGCGGCGACTGCCGTCCAACCGAAGGCATCGGCTACCGTTTGCAGGGCTCGGCGCATTCTGGAATCGGTCAGATGCCGAAGACGGAATGCGAGTGGATCCGCGCCTGCCGCCGCTGCCATGATGTCGATCTGCGATTCAATCGCAAACACGTTCATGTTTGCGCCCGGCGCCCGCCACGGCCCGACGGCAAACGGATGCACGCTGGGGCCTGCGGCTGCGGCTGCGGAACCGTACACAATTTGTCCAGCAGAACGAATCTGGGTGTTCGGAATATCGTAAAAGACGGTCGCTCCACGTTCCCCGGCGGCGTAAACAGAATAGTCCCACAACGATATTCTTCCGTCCCGATCGGTGCCCGAAACGATCTTCACCACCGAGGCGGGATCGAACCGGTCATGGAAGAATTCTTCAGCGCGGGTCCAGGCTACGTGAACCGGATTGCCGGTGATCTGTGCAAGCCGAGCCGCTTCGACGACCTGACCGTCGGCACTCTTGCCGCCAAAGCCACCGCCGAGGT
>PKWO01000060.1 GCA_003132085.1 Oxalobacteraceae bacterium
GTCAACGGCCAGAAGACCTGGACTACGTTGGGCCAGCATGCGAACATGATTTTCTGTCTGGTGCGCTCCGACCGGCAAGCGAGGAAGCAAGAGGGCATCAGTTTCCTGCTGATCGATATGAAAACATCCGGCGTGGAGGTGCGGCCGATCATTACGCTGGATGGCAAACATGAGGTCAATGAAGTGTTCTTCACCGATGTGCGGGTACCGATCGAGAACCTGGTCGGCGAAGAACACCAGGGTTGGACATACGCCAAATACTTGTTGACTTACGAACGTACCAACATCGCAGGAATAGGTTTCTCGGTAGCAGCGCTGGAACGGCTGAAAGAAGTTGCGCAGAAGTTGACGAAAAATGGCCGGCCGCTGACCGAAGATCCATATTTCGCAACACGGCTGGCACGCATTGAGATCGACCTGGAAAACATGAAGACCACTAACCTTCGCGTGATCGCTGCGGCCGCCGGCGGCGGTATGCCAGGCGCGGAAAGTTCGATGCTGAAGATTCGCGGCACCGAAATTCGGCAACAGATATCTTCGTTGATGCGACGCGCAATCGGGCCTTACGCACAAGCTTTCGTGATCGACCGGTTGGATGAGGCCTCTGCGATACCGCAGACGCAGATAGGAGGGATGGAAGCGGCGACTGCCGCCGCAACCTATTTCAACAACCGGAAGCTATCGATCTTTGGCGGTTCCAACGAAATTCAGAAAAACATCGTTGCCAAGATGATTCTCGGATTGTGAAGGCGGCAATATGAATTTTGAACATACCGAAGACCGGCGCATGCTGGCCGATACGCTGAACAGATTCGTCGCCAAGGAGTACGGGTTCGAGACGAGAGACAAGATTTCCAAGTCGGCGCTGGGCTATAGTCCCGAGCGGTGGCAACAGTTTGCCGAAATCGGTGTGATCGGTGCATTGTTCGACGAAACGGACGGCGGCTTCGGCGGCGCAGGTTTCGACCTGGCGGTGGTGTTTGAGGCGCTGGGCCGCGGCCTGGTTATCGAACCCTTCCTGGGCGCTCTTCTCGCCGGCAGCGCTATTGCCGATGCAGGCAGCGATGCACAAAAGAAGCGGGTGGGAGAAATAATTGCCGGTGCCCGAATAGCTGCCTTCGCCCATTCCGAACCTGAAGGGCGGTATGAACTATGTCATGTGCTAACCCGTGCAAAGCGCACGAACGACGGCTGGGTGCTGGACGGCGCAAAGGCCGTCGTGCAGCACGGCGAGCAAGCAGATTTTTTTGTCGTCTCGGCTCGCACGGCCGGTGCGGTGAATGATGAAGCCGGCATTTCGCTGTTCGTCGTACCGGCCGACACGCCCGGCGTTGCCGTGCGCGGTTATCCGAATATCGACGGTGGCCGCGCGGCGGAATTGACGCTCGCCGGCGCGATACTGCCCGTTCAAGCACTGTTAGGCGCCGAGGGCCAGAGCCATGCAACGCTCGAGCGCAGCATCGGCCGCGGTATTCTCGCACTATGCGCCGAGGCCGTCGGTGCGATGGATGCCGCCAAGGAGGCGACGCTGGATTATCTACGGACACGCAGGCAGTTCGGCGTGCCGATCGGCAGTTTCCAGGCATTGCAGCATCGCATGGTCGATCTGCACCTGGAAATTGAGCAGTCGCGCTCGGCGGTGATCAACGCGGCGGGCGCTTTGGACGGGCAACGGGTCGCCCGGGAGAAGGCTCTCTCAGCGGCCAAGTTCACGATAGGCCGCAGCGGCGCGCTGGTCGCCGAGGAATGCATTCAAATGCATGGCGGTATCGGCATGACTTGGGAACTGCCGCTGGCGCACTACGCGAAACGGCTGGTGATGATCAACCACCAGCTTGGCGACGAGGACCATCACCTGGAGCGGTACATCGCCTTGGGCAGAACATAAAGCAACAGATCTTTTGCCTTACCTTTTGCCGTTCCGTCTCGTCCTCTTCGTCATGCTTTCGCTCCTCTGCTCGGCTTTCCAGCCGAAATTGTGAAGCAAAGCAACCACTCATGGACGGTCGCCAGTGGCAAAAACAGGGTGAGCGGTGAGTCTGGTAGAGCAATGAAAGCGTGATGCCGGTAGAAGGCGGCTGCTGCCTCGTCCTTAGCATCTACCATCAAGGCATAGGCGGCAATCTCGGAGCGTGCGGCACGGTCGAGTGCATCAGCCAGTAGCGCACTACCTAGACCTTGCCCCTTGAATGACTGATCGACGGCCAAGCGGCCCATGCGAACCGCTGGCACGGTCGGATAACGCGGCAGCTTCTTGCCGGTGCTGGCCGGAAGGTCGGCCAGGATTAAGCTGGCCGACGCCAAGGTGTAATAGCCTGCGATGCGCTGCCCATCCGCCAGTGCCACGAAGCAAGCGGCGACGCGGCGGCGAACGTCCTGAGTGACTTGTTCGCGTAAGTAGCGGTTTAACGTTTCCGAATCGCTGTTGAATGCGGCGCGGTCATGCGCGACATCGAGCGGCGCAAGCTGGAACGGTGCGCGGCTCATTCAGAGCGCAAGAGCTTGCTGCGACGGGCGAAAGCACGTTCCAAGGCTGGGGATGGTTGCGGTGGCGACAGCAGCGCCTGTGCAAAGCACGCCTGATCGGCCAGCGAGAGCCGGATCACGTCTGCTTGCTCGATGGCGCGTTGCGCGGCGTCCTGGACGGCAGCTACAACGAAATCGGTCATGGTGCGCCCCTGAAGTTCAGCGGCACGCTTGAGCATCGAATGCAGATCGGTGCTGATTCGGGCTTCGAGACGGGCGGTAGAGATGGGTGTGGGCATAGTGTTGTCCTCCTAACGTCATAATACGGCAAATTGCCGTACAACGCAATACTAAGTGAGTTGGCTGTTCCGTTGCTCCCCGAACCCCATTTAAGGCTATCCACGGTGAACATAGAGAACCAGCCCAGCCACTAACGCCATTTCCAGAAGTCCGAACAACACGACCCAGCGGATCAGTTCGCTTTTCACCTCGGCCGCCTTCGGCAATCGTGATCGGCATGTCGAAGCTGTTCCAGCTCGTGCTGCGTCCGGCGTCGGTGAGCATGTTGCCATTGGCGTCGTAGCTGAAGCTGCCGATGCCGGGGATGCTTGATACCGCATGCGGCTGCACCGCATTGGCGCCGGAGCCCGGGTACACGTAATTGCCCGTGCCGGCGCCGGTCTTGCTGACGATGTCGCCGATGCTGTCGTA
>PKWO01000545.1 GCA_003132085.1 Oxalobacteraceae bacterium
TCGCGTTGACGGCGATCACGTCGTCTACACTTTGCAAACTGCGCTCCAACTGGTAGCCCACCTGACCAGTTTTTCCGGTAAGCAGAATTCTCAAGAGAACACCTCTGCATCGGTCAACAATTTACCGCGACGGTCCTTATCGGACAACAAGGGCCGCACGTCGCTCGGCCATTCGATTCCGATTGACGGGTCGTTCCACATTATGCACCGCTCATGTTCCGGCGCCCAATAATCGGTCGTCTTGTAAAGAAACTCGGCCGATTCGCTGGTCACCGCAAAGCCATGCGCAAAACCCGCCGGAATCCACATTTGCCGTTGATTCGCAGCCGATAGCGTAACGCCGACCCAGCGCCCGAATGTAGGCGAACTCCGACGAATATCAACGGCCACATCAAACACCTCGCCGGCGATCACGCGCACCAATTTTCCTTGCGCCTGTTGAATCTGATAATGCAAACCACGCAGCACATTTTTGGCCGACTTCGAGTGATTATCCTGCACAAATCGCGGTGCGCCGCGTAGTTGTCCGGTCAGTTCCGCGAAACGGCGTTCGTTATAGCTCTCGTAAAAAAAGCCACGATCGTCACCGAACACTTTCGGTTCCAGGATAACCACGTCCTCAATGGAAGTAGGAACTGCTTTCATGGTCAATACACTTTACCGGCGAGAATTTGCATTAAATAAAGGCCATAGGCATTTTTTTTCAATGGCAGCGCCAACTTTTCGAGTTGTGCAGCGTCAATGTATCCTTTTCGGTAGGCAATTTCTTCGGGACAGGCAACTTTCAATCCCTGACGTTTTTCGATCGTCGCGACGAATTGCGACGCATCCAGCAAAGACTCGTGGGTGCCGGTATCAAGCCAAGCCATGCCGCGCCCCATCACCTCGACATTCAATGCGCCGCGCTCAAGATAAATGCGGTTGACGTCGGTAATTTCGAGTTCCCCGCGTGCCGATGGCTGCATGGTGGCGGCGATATCGCACACCTGGTTGTCATAGAAATACAGACCGGTAACCGCGTAGTTCGACTTTGGTACGGCAGGCTTTTCAACGATGCTGATTGCCCGCCGCTCGCTGCCGAACTCGACTACACCATAGCGCTCCGGATCGAGTACATGGTATGCAAAAACAGTTGCCCCTTCGAGACGGGTCGATGCAACGCGCAATTGTGCATCGAACTCGTGCCCGTAGTAAATATTATCGCCAAGAATCAGTACCGAGGGGTCGTTGCCGACAAAGTCGCGCCCTATGATGAACGCTTGCGCCAATCCATCCGGCGACGGCTGCACGGCATAGCTCAGATTGATGCCCCACTGGCTACCGTCGCCCAGCAGTTCGCTAAAACGGGGCGTATCCTGCGGAGTCGAAATTAACAAAATATCGCGTATTCCCGCCAGCATCAGCGTCGTCAACGGATAATAAATCATTGGTTTATCGTACACCGGCAACAATTGCTTCGAAATAGAGATTGTCACCGGATACAGTCTGGTCCCTGAACCTCCCGCCAGAATAATGCCTTTGCGCCGGGCTTCCTGTCTGCCGCCTGTCATTGCGTCACCTCTTGCACGGTATTGCGTAGGTTGTAATTCTGCTCCAGCCACTGCTGGTAAGCTCCGGACTGTACGTCGGCCACCCAATCCTGATTATCCAGATACCACTGCACGGTCTTTTGGATCCCGCTATCAAATGTTTCTACCGGTCTCCAACCGAGTTCGCGCTCAATCTTGCGCGCATCGATTGCATAACGACGGTCATGCCCTGGGCGATCGGTTATATAACTGATTTGTTCACGATAACTGGTTTCATCCGCTTTTGGCGCAAGTTGATCCAGAATGTGGCACAGCGTATCCACCACTTCCAGGTTGGTTTTTTCATTCCAGCCGCCAATATTGTATGTTTCGCCGCACCGCCCGCTGACTAAAACCTTTCTTATCGCAGCACAGTGATCGCTCACATATAGCCAATCGCGAACATTTTTGCCGTCGCCGTAAATCGGCAGCGATTTCCCGGCAAGCGCATTGGCAATCATCAATGGAATCAATTTTTCAGGAAAATGGAAAGGACCGTAATTATTCGAACAATTGGTCGTCAATGTCGGCAGGCCGTAGGTGTGGTGATATGAACGCACAAGGTGGTCGGCAGCGGCCTTCGATGCTGAATACGGACTATTCGGCGCATAGGCGGTTGTTTCGGAGAAAGGCGCATCATCCGGCCCAAGCGATCCGAACACTTCATCCGTGGAAACATGCAGGAATCGAAACGACCCGCGATCCGGCTCCGGCAAAGCCGACCAATACGCGCGACTCGCTTCCAACAGGCTGAAAGTACCATTGATGTTGGTGGCAATAAACTCGCCGGGACCATGAATGGAACGATCAACATGACTTTCGGCGGCAAAATGGATAATCGCACGCGGCCGGTGTGTGCTCAGCAATGCCTCGACCCGGGCAGTGTCGCAAATATCGCCTTGCACAAAAATATGCTCAGGACGCTGCCTTATCGCCAACAAATTGTTCAGGTTGCCGGCATAGGTGAGCTTGTCGAAATTGACGACCGGCTCATCATGCTGCGCGAACCAATCCAGAACAAAATTTGAACCGATAAAACCAGCTCCGCCTGTCACTAAAATCATCCCTGTATCCTAAGATCAATTAAATTTTTTGAAAGCATCCTAAATCATGACGAGCCACAAAAACCGGACCGGGACGCCTAACTGTCTTACGGTATGGAGAGCATCGCAGACCCAAGATTGACCGGGAGCAATAGCTATTTAGCGGATCCCTGAGTTAACCTGCTATTTTACGTGAGTACACTTAATAAATTCGCATCAATCTGTACAATTACAACAGGTATTAACCAAAATAATTGTAATTGATTGCTACTATTGGCTTTATGTCTATATAACGTGTGGCTATCAGGCGTCTGCACATTATTTCTATACGCAACAATATTAATAAATTAATCATTTATTTCCCCCATTTATTTCCCCCATTTATTTCCCCTATTTATGAGCGTTTATGCAATCGGCGATGCGCAAGGGTGCTATCAACAAGTGCTGGCACTGGTAAAACAGGTCCGCACGGTTTCGCCGGATCCGACATTTATATTTGTCGGCGACTTGGTCAACCGGGGGCCCCGGTCGCTCGACACCTTGCGGTTCGTATGCGAACTTGGAAATAGCGCCAAAATACTGTTGGGAAATCATGACCTCCACTTGCTTGCGCTCGCCCACGGCATTCGCAAACATCACCGGTCCGATACGCTTGACGAAATTTTGGATGCGCCGGACCGGAGTCAGTTGCTGGACTGGCTGCGCCGGCAACCGCTTGCGCGTTTTGAAGACGGTCATTTGCTGGTTCATGCGGGCGTGCTTCCACAATGGACCGTAGCGCAAACCTTGGCGTTGGCCGATGAAGTCTCGAGCATGCTGAGCGGACCGGACTGGTTGACATTTTTGCGGCAAATGTATGGCAACACGCCTGCGCAATGGGACGATAAGCTTCAAGGCGCGGACCGGTTGCGCTGCATCGTCAATGCATTGACCCGCATTCGATTTTGCCAAAACGACGGAACCATGGAGTTCACCAGCGCCGAGGGCGGCGCCTCGGCGCCGCCTGGAAACATGCCCTGGTTTGACGTGCCCGGGCGCCGGACCGCCGACACGCCGGTGGTTTTTGGCCATTGGTCTACCTTGGGACTGACTATTCGAGAGAAGCTGATCGGACTCGATACCGGCTGTGTGTGGGGCGGAAAACTGACCGCGGTGCGGCTCGAAGATCACGCGGTGTTCCAGGTCGATTGTCCGCAATCTCAAAAACCCGGCGCCAATTAGGGAAGTGCTTTCCATAAGCAATCATTCCTACGCCATATTAGACTGATATACCCAAGGCGTCGGCAATCGCCTCTCTGGCCTTCTGCGCCAGTTCGCGGCGATGTGCGCCGCCGGTTTCAATCAATGGCAAGCTGATTAAATGCGCGGTGATCTTTTGTCCTGTCAAAATCGCGACCAAGCTTTGGGCAAACGTCATGTCACCTACAAAATCGACGGTAGGATGCAGCCTACCTTGCGCATCCACATAACGCAGTGCGTAAGGTTGTATCGGCACCTGCGCATCGATCGCGGCTTCAAATAAATTCGCGTGAAAGGGTAATAAGATGCCCTGACCCGCCGTGGTTCCTTCCGGGAAAAATGCGATGCGCTCACCGTTTTGAATGCTCACCACCAGGCCTTGAAAAATATGACGCACGTCGCGTAGCCGCCCGCGCGCAATAAACACTGTCCCGGCACGGGCGCACAACCAGCCGATCAAGGGCCAATCGCGAATATCGGATTTGGCAACAAATCGGCAGGGACGCATCGAGTTGATCACGAAAATATCCAGCCACGATACGTGATTGGCAACCACTAGCGCATACCCGTCCGCGGGCTCTGCGCCGTGATGTGTGATCTCGACTTGTACCCGGCAAATCGACAACAGCCGCGCCGACCAGCGCCTGATGCGCCAACCGCGCCCGGCAGCGTCGGTGAAAGGGAAAACCAATGCACAGATCCACAGAGCCGTGACCAAGTGCAGCGTCACGCGAAAAATCCTGAAAACGATCATTCTAGTTTGAGCGCGAAAACGCGACGTGGCCGGCGACGATCGTCATCTTGACCTGTCCTGCTAATTCATGACCGAGGAAAGGTGTGTGTTTGCCCTGGCTGGCGAGTGCCTTCGCCTCGACCTTCCAGCGCGTGTCCGGGTCATATATACACAGATCCGCAGCACTGCCGACGCTGAGTTGGCCGACGGCCAGTCCGGCAACACGCGCAGCGTCGGAAGTAATTTTAGCGATGGCGCGAACCAGCGTCTGACCCGAGGAATCCGCATATTCGCTTACCCATTTCAATGTAAGGGGCAACAGCAACTCCAGACCGGTGGCACCGGGTGATGCTTCTCCAAACGGCAATAATTTTTCATCGTCGTCGACCGGCGTGTGATCCGAGCAGATCGCATCGATTGTGCCGTCTGCCAAGCCTTCCCGTATCGCATCGCGGTCGCGTTGCGCTCGAAACGGCGGCGTCACGCGCGCATTTGAATCAAAAAAACCAATATCCGCATCGATCAAATGAATGTAGTGTGCGCCGACATCGCAACTGACCGGCAAACCTTCCTTTTTGGCCGCGCGTACCAATGCAATGCCGTCTGCCGACGACACACGGCACAAATGCACCCGCGTACCGGTCGCCCTGACCAACTCAAAAATCGTATGCAAGGCTATCGTTTCCGCCATCACAGGAACACCGGACAGACCGAGACGGGACGCGACTGCGCCGCTATGAGCGATCCCGCCTCGCCCCAGATGGGCGTCCTGCGGTCGCAGCCAAACGGTATAACCAAAGGTTGCGGCATATTGCAGTGCCCGCAGTAATACCGTCGTGTCCGAAATCGGAAAATCGGCCTGCGAAAATCCGATGCAACCAGCTTCGGTTAATTCCGCCATTTCAGTCAGCGCTTCGCCCTTCAGGCCGACAGTCAATGCACCCAATGGATGGACATGGGCTTGATTCAGCGTCTTGGCCCGATGCTTCAACATTTCAACCAATCCGGGCTCGTCCAATACAGGCTCGGTATCCGGCGGACACACCAGACTGGTCACGCCACCCTGCATCGCGGCCTGCAACTCCGATTCCAAGGTGGCTTTGTATTCATAGCCCGGTTCGCGCAGACGTGCGCTCAAATCCACCAACCCGGGTATGACGGTCAACCCTGTTGCGTCGATCACCTTGCTCGCAATGAACCCGGTTGGCGCCAGCCCTACTCCGACAATTTTCCCGGCGGCGACATAAATATCTTTCTTCGCATTGATGCCGTTGGCCGGATCAATCACATATCCATTCGTGATGTGGAGTTTCATGGTTATTTTTCTATTCGTTGATACTTAATTTCCTGCCAGGATGCTCATCACCGCCATACGCACCGCTATGCCGAACGTCACTTGCGGCAAGATC
>PKWO01000477.1 GCA_003132085.1 Oxalobacteraceae bacterium
GGCATAGAGCGGCGGTTGATGACCGCAGGCGAAAACAAAGGCTTCATGGACCCGTTCAGCCCGCAAACCGCAAAGCAAAAAGCCTATGCGCAAGATATGCTGAACGAAATTCACCGCCAGTTTATCGATGTCGTGCGTAAAGGGCGGGGCAAGCGATTGAAAGAAACGCCGGACATGTTTTCGGGCCTGTTCTGGAGCGGCGCCAAGGCAATCGAAATGGGCTTGGCCGACGGCTACAGTACGGTTGACAACGTCGCCCGCGATGAATTCAAGGCCGAAGACATCGTCGACTACACTGAACACGAGGGCTTATCGGAACGGGTGCTGAAGAAATTTGGTGCGGCGGTAGGCGCCGGGGCAGCAAAATCGGTATGGGGAGGGGTGAAGCCAAGCTTGCGCTAAAGCTAATTTTCCTTGTGGAAACGTGACCGTTCAGCTGCTGGCGCGAGTGGGGAGTGCGNNCCAAAACGCACTCCCCACTCGCGCCAGCGGCTGAATAGTCACATGGAAACTTACTGCCGTATTTTTTAAGTTTAAGCTTGTAACTTTCCTGAAATATCGTATAGTGAAATTTGGGTTCCTGATTCATTCCCATGGGAGGATGGTTATTGAGAGTGCAAGCCCTCTAAAACCAAGTTGATCACCGTATCGACGATACGGGATTGAGGGGTCTTGGACTCCTCGAAGGATGCCTCGTTCGGAGGCAGGCAAAACGGCGGCGCAATACCGTCGTTTTGCATTTCCAGATCCCGATATGCTATTTTCAGCCGCCGGTCTGCGTGACGCGCCATGCCAGGCTCAATCCGCCAACAACAAAAACACCGTTGGTTTCCTGTTGAAATCCGGCGTCTTGCCGGACTTGAGGTCACTTTTCCACTTTGCTGCCGTTTGTGTTTTGACTGATTCAGACGCCAGCGTCAAATCGGTGGCGACGCACACCAGCGTGGCGGCGTGGCAGGTGCTGACGAGCGTATCGAGCAAGGGACCGTTGCGGTAAGGCGTTTCGATGAATAATTGGGTTTGCCTGTCGAGTCTTGAGCGGTCTTCCAGTTCTTTGATGCGTTTCGCGCGTTGCCCGGGATCAACCGGCAGGTAACCGTTGAACGCAAAACTCTGCCCGCTCAAACCGCTGGCCATGACCGCCAGCAACAGCGACGACGGACCGACCAATGGCCTAACGAGCACGCCGCACCGGTGCGCCAGACGCACCAGGTTGGCGCCGGGATCGGCCACCGCCGGCACGCCTGCTTCCGAAATCAAACCCGCATCATGACCTGCCAGCAGCGGCTCCAACAGCGCAGGCAGCGCGGCTTCAGGGGTATTTACATTGAGTTCGACGATGTTGATTTCCTGCAGCGGTTTCGCCAGCGGGTTCTTCAGCGCAATCAGTTTGAGGAAGGCGCGGGTCGTTTTTGCATTTTCGGCAATGAAGTAGTCGATTCTGGACGTGATGGCTTGTACGTCGGCGGGAATAGTGAGGGCAAGCGGATCGGCGGCGCCGGCATTCGCAGGGCCGAGCGTATTAGGGATGAGATAGAGAATGCCGGGCATGATCTTCCTTGGGAGGTTGTTGCGCAATGAGCGTGGCGTTGTTGCGCCTCCTAGCCGCACTCATTGTATTGTCTTCGTCGGCGCGCTTAGTCGCACCTTTAGTCGCATCCTTAGCCGCACCCTTAGTCATACTCATTGCGCAATAGCCTCGGTCAGATCGCAAAAAAGGACACGCCGACTTGCCGCAGCATGCCGGTTAACGCAATCAGCGGTAGTCCGGTGAGGGCAGTCGGGTCTGCGCTTTCAATTTTTTCAATGATGGCTATGCCCAACCCTTCGTTTTTGGCGCTGCCGGCACAATCGTAAGGCTGTTCGATGCGCAAATAGGCGTCCAGTTCACGATCCGGCAGGTTGCGGAAAGTCACGAAGGTTTGCACGTTTTCGAGTTGCATGGGGTGGGCCGCATGGTGGTCGCGCGCATCCCATAGGCACAGGGCGGTATGGAAAATGACTCGCCGCCCGCGCATTTGTTGCAATTGCTCCAGCGCCCTCTGATGCGAACCGGGCTTGCCAATTTGCACCCCATCAAGGGTTGCCACCTGATCCGAGCCGATCACCAGCGCACCGGGCGCCAGCGATGCTACCGCAGCAGCCTTTTGGCGAGCAAGTCGCAACGCAGTTGCCTCCGGCGTTTCGCCGCGCTGCGGGGTTTCATCGATATTCGGCACCATCACCTCGAACGGCAGGCATAGTCGAGACAAAAGTTCTTGCCGATATTTTGAGCTGGAACCGAGAATAAGGCGAGGTTGGGTCGAGGGTGGAGGCATTGTTTGCGGCGAGATGGTGGATTGGGCACGGGAACCGGTTCATTGTTTCAATGGCAAGAACAGCCTTCAATAAAATGCCAAATGCCAAATGAACGATACCGTTTTTTTATATTGGAACGTAAAACAGCGCTAACGCTTTGACGAATAAGGGGAATCCCTGTTATTATCGCAGGTTTTCCGGGTTCGGCTTAGCCTATGAATGCGTTTGTGATCGACACGTTTGAATTTAGTCGTCTCAAAGAGCGCCGCGAAGGTCAGCTTGCGGTCGCTGAGTTTGCCCGGTTGGCGGAAGAATTGGCAGATACATCCGGCGTGGTCAACTGGGCTTTGCAAGGCGGGGTCGGTTCAACAGGTCATCCGCAATTGACCTTGTCAGTGTCCGCTACCGTGCAGTTAATGTGCCAGCGCTGCTTGTTGCCGTTCGCGTTCGATGTGGCTTCCGAGTCGGCGTTGATTCTCGCCAAGGATGAAGCGGCAGCCGACGAGATCGACGCGATGCTGGCCGATGACCGTATCGATGTGATTGTCGGCGCCAAGGCGATGAATATCCTTGAGTTGATCGAGGACGAAGCTTTACTGGCGATACCGCTGTCGCCCAAGCATCCGGTTTGTCCTGATCAGGTCGGGCAGGATGTGGAAGTAGCGGCAAGCGCAAAAAGAGCCTCGCCGTTTGAAGTGCTCAAGAACAAGCAATAATTTGTTTGCGCCGCAGCATGCATGTGCATGCTGGGCAAGAGGGAAGTTTGCCAGAGATTATCGGCTTGCCGGTGAGTAGGCGGGCTGATTGTGTTAAAATTTTAGAACTTTAGGTTTAGGAGTTATCATGGCTGTCCAACAAAATAAGAAGTCTCCGTCCAAGCGCGGCATGCATCGTTCGCACGATTTCCTGGTTGCGCCGCAACTGGCGGTAGAGCCGACCACAGGCGAAACGCACATGCGTCACCATATCAGCCCGAACGGCTTTTACCGTGGCCGTAAAGTGCTCAAGACCAAGAACGACGAGTAATCGTTCATCGTTAGGCTAAAAGCGGCGTGGCAAGTTCTCAGCTTGACGCCGTTTTTCCATATGCTGAAACAATGCATTATGGCGTTTTGAATCAAGCCGGTTCTGGCCCATAATGCGGTTGGACCGAGGCACTGAATCAAAACAATGACAATTAAAATTTCAATCGACTGCATGGGTGGGGATCATGGCCCGTCAGTTACCGTTCCTGCGGCCATTTCATTCGTCAAGCGCGAGCCTGACGCCGAGCTTGTGTTGGTCGGGCTGGAGGAATCGATTCGCGCCGAGCTGAAAAAGCATAAGGCGAACAATCATCCGCGTTTGTCGGTGTTGCATGCGTCCGAAGTCGTCACGATGGGCGATCCGCTTGAAGTCGCGTTGCGCCGCAAAAAAGACTCGTCGATGCGCGTGGCGATCAACCTGCTCAAGGATGGGCGGGTGCAAGCCTGCGTTTCCGCCGGTAATACCGGTGCGCTGATGGCGATATCGCGCTATATATTGAAGACGCTGCCCGGGGTCGACCGTCCGGCGATCTGTTTTCCCATGCCTAACCAAAAAGACTCACCCACTTATATGTTGGACTTGGGCGCGAACGTCGATTGCGAACCTCATCATTTACATCAATTTGCATTGATGGGTTCGGCGCTGGTTTCGGCGATGGAGGGCAAACCCCGGCCGACTGTCGGCTTGTTGAATGTCGGCGAGGAAGATATCAAGGGCAATGACATAGTCAAGCTAACCGCCAAGCTATTGCGCGCCGACCATGAAAAGGGCATCCTTAATTATTACGGAAACGTCGAGGGCGACGACATCTATAAGGGCACGACCGATATCGTGGTCTGCGACGGCTTTGTCGGTAATGTCGTACTCAAGGCATCGGAAGGTTTGGGGCGGTTCTTCAAGACCGTGTTGACCGCCGAATTCAAAAGCAATCCGCTTAACATGCTAGGGGCCTTGCTCGCGCAAGGCGCGCTCAGGGCGATTTCCAAGCGCATGAATCCGTCACGCTATAATGGCGCCAGTTTCCTGGGCCTGCGCGGGCTGGTTTTCAAGAGCCACGGCGGCGCCGACGCCTATGGCTACGAATGGGCGATCCGGCGGGCATTCGATGCTGCCAAGCTGGATGTGCTGGCGCGAATTTCCACCACCATTGCCGCGCTGATGCCGGAGTCCGAAGCGACTTCGATTTCCGCCGACTCGAACGGTGCCATTGACCTAAGCGAACACAGAACCGCATGACTCTCCACAGCAAAATTATCGGTACCGGCAGCTATTTGCCTCCTCGGCGCGTCACCAACCATGAGTTGGCCGCGCAAATGGCAAAAAAAGGGATTGAAACCTCGGATGAATGGATCGTGTCGCGCAGTGGCATTTCGGCGCGCCATTATGCCGAGGCCGGCGTACTGGCGAGCGATTTGGCGATCGAAGCCGCCGCCCGTGCGTTGCAGATGGCGCAGCTTGCTCCGAACGACATCGACCTGATCATCGTCG
>PKWO01000226.1 GCA_003132085.1 Oxalobacteraceae bacterium
GAGAACACCCTGCCGGGTTGGGCGGACACCCTGCCGGGTTGGGTGGACACCCGCGCGGCAAGGCAACGCAGAAATTTTTCCCCTCTTAATTTAAAGCAGAACTCATGAGCAACCTGATCTATCTCCCTATCGCTGTCGGCATTTTCGGCGGCGCGTTTCTCGGCTACTGGTCGAGCAGACCGCTTGCCTTCAATCTGAGCAAGCGCTCCGACGCGCCGCGTCTGGTGTTGTGGTGCGCGGCAATCGGCGCGCTGCTGATGGCGCTGCCGGCCTTCTTCATCTCGTTCATCGTCGGCGGCAGTCTTGGCGGCGCCTGGGCCGACGCCGCGTTGTTCGGCGTCGAACTTGGCGCGGTCGGCGTGCCGCTCGGATTAGCGTTAGGCATCGCCGTCATATTCGGCGGAGGTCTGGCTGTCGGCGTGGTAATCGGAGGCCTGTTCGGCCTGTTGCTCGCGCATGCGCGGCACAAGTTCGCCGCGGCCGATCATTCAAGCGCACCGCGCTAATCCGCCTGCAGCCGCCTGCAGCCGCTTGCAACCGCTTGCAACATCATTCGCGCAATCTGCAGCGCGGCTTGCCGTCCACGCGTTTTAACATAACCATCCGGTTATCGATATAGGGAAGCGGCCCGGCGCCGTTTTTGAGTCTCATGCCGCCAGTCATCGTCCGCCGCCTGCTCGTTGCGCTTGCCGTCCTGATGCTGATTGCCGCCGGGCTGTGGTGGGGTGGCCGGCCCAAGCCGATCCCCGTGGTGCTCAAGGAAATTGATCGCGGCAAGGTCGAATCCAGCATCGCCAACACGCGCGCCGGGACGGTCGAAGCCTGTCTGCGCACCAAACTGTCGACCATCCTGGGCGGCCGCATCGAGATCATGGCGGTCAAGGAAGGCGATCGCGTGAAGAAGGGCCAGTTGTTGATCAAGCTCTGGAACGACGATCAGCAAGCGCAGAGCGCACTGGCGCAGACGCAAGTGGAATCCGCCCGCAAGCACGTCGCCGAAGCCTGCGTGCTGGCGGACAATGCCGAGCGCGAAGCCGAACGCCAGGCCTCGCTGCACGCCAAAGGCTTTGTCTCCGGCTCCGCTGAAGAGTTGGCCCGCGCCGGAGCCCAGTCCAAGCGCGCCGCGTGCGACGCCGCCCAGGCCGATGTCGGCCAAGCCCAGGCCAAGGTCGCCGCAACCCGCGTCGAACTGAACCGAACCGTGCTGTATGCGCCGTTTGCCGGCACGGTCGCCAAGATCGTCGGCGAAGTGGGCGAGTATTCGACGCCCTCCCCGCCCGGCGTGCCGACCCCGCCGGCGATCGACTTGATCGACGACTCCTGCCTCTACGTCAGCGCGCCGATGGATGAAGTCGATGCGCCGAAGATCCAGGCCGGGCAAGCGGTGCGGATCAGCCTCGACGCGCTGCCGAAACAGTCGTTCGCCGGCAAGGTGACGCGGGTCGCGCCCTATGTTTCGGCGGTCGAAAAGCAAGCCCGCACGGTGGATATCGAAGCCAGGTTCGACCACCCGGAAGCACCCGGCAAACTGCTGGTCGGCTACAGCGCCGACGTTGAAGTGGTTCTGGCGGTGCGCGACAACGTGGTGCGCGTCCCCACCTCCGCATTGCAGGAAGGCGGGCGGGTGCTGGTCGCCGATGCCGACGGCCTGCTGCACGAACGCAAGGTCAAGACCGGTTTGGCCAATTGGGAATACACCGAAGTGACGGACGGCCTTGCCGCCGGCGAGCGCGTCGTCACGTCGCTCGAGCGCGAGGGCGTGCAAGCCGGCGCCCATTTCGTCGCCGAAGGCAAGCTGAAGTAATGAGCGCCGCTCAAATCCCGCTGGCCGGCATCGAACGTATTTTCCACCTCGGCGACAGCGACGTGCACGCGCTGCGCAGCCTCGATCTGGCGATCGGCGCCGGCGAATACGTGTCGGTGATGGGGCCGTCCGGTTCGGGCAAATCGACGCTGCTCAATTTGCTCGGCTTGCTCGACCGCCCCGACGCCGGCACCTATCGGCTCGAGGGGCAGGACGTGACGACGCTATCGGCGGAACAGCAAGCGCGGGTGCGCAGCGAGCGGATCGGCTTTGTGTTTCAGAGCTTTCACCTGATACCGCGCCTGACCGCGGCGGAAAACATCGCGCTGCCGATGATGCTGGCCGGCATCGCGCCGCAGCAACGCGCCGCGCGCGTGGCGCAGGCGCTCAAGGAATACGGCCTGGAGAGCCGCGCCGACCACCGCCCCGACCAGCTCTCCGGCGGCCAACGCCAGCGCGTCGCCATCGCGCGCGCCACCATCATGCGGCCGGCCGTGATTTTGGCCGACGAGCCCACCGGCAACCTCGATCGCGCCACCGGCGACGAAGTGGTGCGCCTGCTCGAAGAACTGAACCGGAGCGGCGTGACGCTGATTGTAGTCACCCACGATGCCGGCATCGGCGGCCGCGCGCGGCGTCAATTGCGGATGGAAGACGGCGCGCTGATCCATGATTCCGGCATAGCCTGATGCGCAGCGCCGACCTGGTCCGCTTCGCCCGCGACGCCGCCGTCGGCAACCCGCTGCGCACCGCGCTGATGGTGCTGGCGATGGCGATCGGCGTGGCCTCGGTGGTGGTGCTGACGGCGCTCGGCGACGGCGCCCGGCGCTACGTGATGAACCAATTCTCGTCGATCGGCAGCAACCTGGTCATCGTGCTGCCGGGCCGCTCGCAAACCGGCGGCTTCAATCCGGGCAACGCGATCACCAACACGCCGCGCGACCTGACCATCGACGATGCGCAGGCGCTGCAGCGCGCCCCGGCCGTGCGGCTGGTTGCGCCGCTCGCGGTCGGCACCTCCGAAATCAGCGCCGGCGGCAAGCTGCGCGAAGTGATGGTGGTCGGCACCACCGCGCAATTCCTCGAAGCACGCCGCATGAGCCTGGCGCAGGGGCGTTTTCTGCCCGATGCCGATTGGCGGCGCGGCGCCGCCGAAGCGGTCATCGGCGCCAACGTGCGCCAGGAAATGTTCGGCAACGAGCAGGCGCTCGGCCAGTTGGTGCGCATCGGCGACCGCCGCTTCCGCATCGTCGGCGTGCTCGCCGCCAGCGGCCAGGGGCTGGGCATGGATAGCGACGAACTGGTGCTTGTGCCGGTGGCGCTGGCGCAGGCCATGTTCAACAGCAACACGCTGTTTCGCATCATGGTCGAAGCCACCAGCCGCGAGGCGATCGAGCCGGCCAAGGCGCAGGTGGCGGCAATCATCAAGCTGCGCCACGAGGGCGAGGAAGACGTGACCGTCATCACCCAGGACGCGGTGCTGGCCACGTTCGACCGCCTGCTCGGCACGCTGACCCTGGGCGTGGCCGGCATTGCCGCCATCAGCCTGGCGGTTGCCGGGATACTGGTCATGAACGTGATGCTGGTGTCGGTAACCCAGCGCACCGCCGAAATCGGCTTGCTGAAGGCGGTTGGCGCAACCGCCGGCACGATCCGCCTGATCTTTCTGACCGAAGCGACCATGCTGTCGCTGGCTGGCGCCATAGTCGGCTTCGCGCTCGGCCACGCCGGTGCGGCGCTGATTCGGCATTTGTATCCGACCCTGCCGGCCTTCCCGCCCGACTGGGCGGTGCTGGCCGGCTTGCTCACCGCGCTCGTCACCGGCATCCTGTTCGGCGTGTTGCCCGCGCGGCGCGCGGCCCAGCTCGATCCGGTGCAGGCGCTCTCGAGGTAGCCCCGATCATGCTGCTGCCGGACGCCACCCTGCTTGCGCTGCGCGCGATTACCGCCCATCGGCTGCGCAGCTTTCTGACGCTGCTCGGCATCGCGGTCGGCATCGCCGCGGTGATTCTGCTGACCTCGATCGGCGAAGGCATCCACCGCTTCGTGCTGGCTGAATTCACGCAGTTCGGCACCAATATCGCCAGCGTCTCGCCGGGCAAAGTCAAGACCTCCGGCCCGGCGCCGACCGGAATCCCGACCTCGGTGCGGCCGCTGACGCTGGAAGACGCCCGCGCACTCGCCCGCCTGCCGCAGGTGACGGGCATGACCGCCGCGGTGTGGGGCAACACCGAAGTGAGCGGCAACGGCCGCCTGCGCCGCACCACCGTCAACGGCGTCGGCGCCGATATGCCGAAGGTCTATAACATCAAGGTAAAATCCGGCCAGTTCCTGCCTGCCGAAGAGTTGGAAAACGCCCGCGCCTTCGTCGTGCTCGGCGCCAAACTCAAAGCCGAGTTGTTCGGCGGCGCCAACCCGCTGGGCGCGCGCGTGCGCGTCGGCAACCTGCAATTCCGCGTGATCGGCGTGCTCGAATCCAAGGGGCAATTCCTGGGCGTCGACCTCGACGATGCCGCTTACATTCCGACTGCGCGCGCACTTGAGCTCTATAACCGCGACGGCATGATGAAGATCGACCTGGCCTATGCGGAAGGAGTGCCGGCGGCGCGCATCGCCGCCGCCATCAAAACCCTGCTGACCGCGCGCCACGGCCGCGAAGATTTCACCGTCACGACCCAGGAAGACATGCTGCGCACGCTGTCGAAAATCCTCGACATCCTGACCATGGCGGTCGGTGCGCTGGGCGGCATTTCGCTGTTGGTCGGCGCAGTCGGCATCGTCTCCATCATGACTATCGCGGTCACCGAACGGACCGCGGAAATCGGCCTGCTGGTGGCGCTCGGCGCGCGCCGCCAAACGATCCTCGGGCTATTCCTCGGCGAAGCGGTCGCCCTTTCCGCGCTCGGCGGCGTGATGGGCCTGGTGCTCGGAATCGGCCTCGCGCAGTTGATTCACTTCGCGCTGCCGGCGCTGCCGGTGCACACGCCGATCACCTTCGTCGTCCTGGCGGAAACCATCGCCGCCGCCATCGGCCTGCTGGCAGGCGTGCTGCCGGCCAGTCGTGCGGCGCGGCTCGACCCGGTCGCGGCGCTGCGCGCGGAATGACGGGTATGCAGTCAAACTACGGCAAAAAAGCTGGTAGTGTCTCAGTTTGAATGTAACAGAGGTTGAAATGAAAAACCCGCCGAAGCGGGTTTGGATATTGCCAAGGATGTTAAGCGGCTTGTCGCTCTTTTGTCTGATGCGTTTCCGCGCAATCTTTTGGATGCTGCTCTTTGGCACTATGAAGCTCAATTGCCAATCGCTTATATTCACCTTCCGCGAATCGCTTTAGCGCATCACGCATTAATGGCTGATAACCAATTCCGTGCATCTTCGCAATGATTTTATAATCATCAATGAGATCCTTGCTCAGACGGATTGAAATCGCCTGCAGCCCGAGGGATTCATCAACGGCCTGATCCATATCTTTTGGTGCACGCTTTGCATGTGCTGCATCCTGCCCCAATGCACCAGATTCCCAATTTTCAACGGTACCTTCAATTTTTGCCGTTTTCATTGCTTTCTCCATAACTTGATTCATTTTCCTTCATTTTCGTAAATTTCTATTTCTATCTCATTTGGTTCGTAGGCAGATTTGACATGACAGTTCCCGTCCTTGTAAATAAAAACTATTTTAAGCAATCTGCCGGTTCGAGTCTGTGCGATAAACCACAATGTAGGAGGATCGGTGCGATGTTCTTCACGGTCGTCAATGAGATTAAAACCACAACGGTTATCGAAGCATTGCTCAATCTCCTCTTTCTCGACAGTGTGTTTTGAGTCGAGTTTTACATTTATGCGTGACGAAATAATTATTGATGGCATTTGCTGAAGCCTGTATATACAATATATTATTCCATTAGGAAACTTTCAATATGAAAGAGTCATGTTTTTGACAAAAATCAATTAAAAACAACAAAATTAATTTCTTAATTGAAATAATTTCGGCATTGCAGAGTCAAGACGGATGAATATACATGATCGCGTCTGTATATACAAATACTTTGGTGCGCGTAATCCAACACCCTGGCGATATCCTTAATACTCCAAAGCTTGCCAGTAATGATGCCGGCCTCAAGCGCTGGGGCGGTTTTCAATGTCTTGTGAATTCGCACAAACTTGCAATGCGTGAAGCGCACCAAAACGCCGACAAAATTGCTTTCCACGATGTCCGGCGGTTACAATGAGCATTCAGAAGTATCGCCCCAGCGCATGCGTAAAAAAGACCGGAAACTTTCGAGTTCGATAGCTCAGATCCCCCCTCCCGCGGCAGAAGGCGTCGCCCAATTGTGGCGGATCATGGCGCGCATCGCCTGGGCTGCGGGAATTCTGCTGGCGCTGATCGTTGTCGGCGTGCTCGGCTTTTACCTGATAGGCGGCGGCAAGGCGACTTGGTCGGATGCNNGCTACGGCGAGGTGGTCCCGCTTACTACCTTCGCGGCGCGTCTTTTTGCCGGCTTGATGGGAATTTCCGGCCTGGGCGTGCTGACCTTTCTCTTCACCAGCTTGACGGTGTTCTTTCTGGAGAAGGATCTCGATTATTCCCTGTGGAGGCGACGGATGGAAAAGCGCATCAGGAAGTTGCGGCAACATTATATTGTGTGCGGGTTCGGGCGCGTGGGCCGCAATGCGGCGCAAGAGTTGCACAATACCGGCCGTCATTTTGTCGCCATCGACCCCGGGCAGGCCAGTTTCGACGAGAACCTCGACAAGTTTCCCGACCTGCTC
>PKWO01000192.1 GCA_003132085.1 Oxalobacteraceae bacterium
TTCCAGCGCATGGGCCGCGCTGACCCAATGGATGTTGCCTTTGACTTTGTAATTCGCCGAACCTTCCGTACCGCTTTTACTATCGGCAAAATAATTGCAATGTACGGCGATCACATTGCCGTCGGCGTCCTTGTCGCAGCCAGTGCATTCAATGACGTAGCCATAGCGCAAACGTACCTTGTTGCCGGGGAACAGGCGAAAATATCCTTTGCTCGGCACTTCCATGAAATCATCGGCTTCAATCCACAGGGTTTGACTGATCGGGAAGTTGCGCATGCCGCGTTCCGGGTGATGAGGGTGCATNNGGAAGTTGTCGATGACCAGCTTCAGAGGCTGCAGCACAGCGGCCGCCCGCGGTGCTTTGGGGTCGAGGTCCTCGCGCAGGCAAGCTTCGAAGGTGCTCAGGTCGATCCAGCCGTCTGATTTGGTGACACCGGTACGATCGCAGAACAGTTGCAGCGATTCCGGCGTGAAGCCGCGCCGGCGCATGCCGACGATGGTAGGCAGGCGCGGATCGTCCCATCCATCGACAATGCCTTCTTCAATCAATTGCCGTAGTTTGCGTTTGCTGGTGATCAGATAGGTGACATTCAGGCGCGCGAATTCGTATTGATGCGGCAGCGGTTTCTTGAGAAATCCGCCTTCCGTCAGGCGTTCAAGAACCCAGTCGTAAAACGGACGATGGTCTTGAAACTCCAGTGTGCAGATTGAATGAGTGATGTTTTCCAACGCATCCGAGATCGGATGCGTGTAGTCATACANNACATCGGGTAGATACACCATTTGTCGCCGGTACGATGATGATGGGCATGACGGATGCGGTAAATGGCCGGATCGCGCATGTTCATATTGGGTGAGGCCATGTCGATTTTCGCGCGCAATATGTGCTCGCCATCCTTGAACTCGCCTGCCTTCATGCGGCGCAGCAACTGCAGCGATTCGTCTGCGGTGCGCTCGCGGAACGGCGAATTTTTTCCCGCCTCGCCGAAATTGCCGCGATTGGCCGCCATCGCATCCGCCGATTGGCTATCGACATAGGCGTGGCCGGCTGTAACCAAATATTCCGCCATTTCATACAATTGATCGAAATAGTTGCTGGCATAATACAAGTGCTCGTTGCCGCCGTTGTCCCAGCTAAACCCCAGCCATTTGACGCTTTCGATGATGGTATCGACGTATTCCTGTTCTTCCTTGGTCGGGTTGGTATCGTCGAAGCGCAAATGCGCGCGTCCGCGGTAATCGCGCGCCAGCCCGAAGTTCAGGCATATCGATTTGGCGTGCCCAATGTGCAGGTAGCCATTCGGTTCCGGCGGAAAGCGGGTGATGACTTCAGGCAGCGGCCGACCGTCGGCATCTATGCGGTGCGCGTATTTGGCCGACGCCAGGTCGGCGTCGATGACGGCGCGCAAAAAATTGGATGACGGTGGCGCAGACGGTGCGTTTTTGTTCTCAATGCTCATGGGTGGGATTCGCGACAATGCATAAAAAATGTGAACTTATGGTCATTTTACCGTAGCTGAAGCCATCACTGCGTCTTTACCACAGCGGAGCTTGCCGAGCGGTCAGCTTTACGATGGCCGGTCCGGTATCGACGGCTAAATCGGTGCCGTTGCCTGTAATGGCTCCATACTGTCGTTGAGCAATGCTGAAAGACAATGCCGGCCCGATGAAGCAACGACACGGCGGCGTCTAATCAAACGACTCCGTTTGCTATCCAATATACTGGCGGTAAGGGCGTGGAGAGTTGCATTCTTTCTCATCAGCCCACGTCTTTAGACCGGAAGATGTGCGGCGCAACGCCACATCCGATGAAACAAGCGCCAGTCGAGGTTTTTTCCTCGGTTGGCGATGCATTAAATCGAAACATTGCGATTTGCAAATAAAAGGAAAATTGGCCGAAAGATGATATCCCCTCTTTATTTTTGTTATGCGCTAGTTGGCGGAGCGATTCAACTTGGCGTTATTTGGTTGATGCGCGCAAATGGATGGCCGTTCCTATGGGTGCTCCCTGCGATTCTGGCGAATCAATTTCTGTTCACCGCAGCTTATGCGAAAGCGCCCAATTTCGTCATCCAGTGGTTTCTTACCGCAGCAGTGACCAGTCTTGCATCACTTATTCTCGGTGTGACCATGTTTGGCGACAAACTTAGCATGGTGAACAGCGCAGGAATTTTGTTGGTGTTTGTCGGCGTTGCGATGCTCAAATTCGGATAGCGACGGCGGACAAAGACCATCAGGCGGCGGCTGCAAGGCGCGACAATGCGATCATGCCAATACCATGTCCATTGACTCGGCGTCGGATGCTCAAACCGCCTCCGAACATGTGCATCATCATCCTGCGTTCCGATGAACTGTCCGATCGGGCGCTTCTACATCTGCTTGAACAGGTGCGCAAAGATACGGCTGACCGGCAGGCTTTCTTCTCGATTGCGTAATTTCACCGTCAATTTTCCCAGGTCGTCACGGATCGCCACATGAATGTGTTGTGAATTGACGATCGTTCCGCGATGAATTTGCCAAAACTGAGAGTGATCCAGTTGCGGCAATAATTCTTTCAGGCTGGTGCGTATCAGCGATTGGCTGTCGGCAGTGATGACGTTCACATACTTGTCGGTTGCTTCGAAATACAAGACTTCGTCGACGGGAATCAGTCGAATTTGATTGCCGACCGCAGCGCGGATCAAGGT
Source organism: Oxalobacteraceae bacterium (assembly GCA_003132085.1). Lineage (GTDB taxonomy): Bacteria > Pseudomonadota > Gammaproteobacteria > Burkholderiales > Burkholderiaceae_D > PKWO01. The sequence continues at coordinate 2,688 of PKWO01000192.1, forward strand.
CAGCTTTTCGCTGCTCGCGATGGCTGCCGGCGTTAGCCCACGCAGCTTATCGATAACCAGTTCCAGTTCGTCGCCCCGCTCCTGTGTTTGCGCGACGCGCAGCTTTAGACGCTCGACGGTTTTGGCAACGCGCGCATCGTTGATTGGCTTAAGCACATAGTCTACCGCAGCATGCTCAAATGCCTGCAACGCAAATTGATCGTACGCGGTAACAAAGACAAGCAGTGGAAAGGGGAGGTCGTCGGGCCAATCCTCGGCCAGTTCCTGCGCTGCTTCGAGACCGCTCTTGCCGGNNCACCGCCGCGACGCCGTTATCGACCACTGCGCCGATTTGCAATTCGGGCCATAGACGTTGCAGCGACTGCACCAGCGCGTAGCAGAGAATGGGCTCGTCTTCGGCGACAATTGCGCGTAAATTGGTCATCATGATAACGGCATCGTGAGTTGAGCGACTGCCCCGGCGGGGGTGTTGGGGTAAAGGGTGAACGTGGCTTGTTCCCCAAACAATGCCTGCAGGCGTTCGCGCACGTTGGCC
>PKWO01000307.1 GCA_003132085.1 Oxalobacteraceae bacterium
CCCAAAGCGCTAACCTTTGAAGAAGCGGCCGGCCTTATCTCGACTGCAGTCGGCCGCAAGATCACGTATCGGGATATCGATCGCGATGTGTGGATCAACGCAATGATCCAGGCTGGTGTGCCTGTCGAATACGGCGAGGTGCTTCGCAATCTCACAGAGACCGTCGCAAGTGGGCGCGGTTCTCAGCCTAACGACGATGTGTTCTTGGCGACCGGCGCACAGCCAATCCACTTCGAAAAATTCGCCGCCAAGTCCGCTTCAGCTTGGTAAGTCCCTTTCGATAGGGTCGGCCACGCGCACCGGCCCAATTTTTTATAAGCCGCGCCCCTGAAAACACAACCTAGGAGTTACACATGAAAAAAAGCAGCATCAAAGTTCTGTTTGCCGCACTTTTGTCGGCAACATCCACCCTCACACTTGCTGCCGGTAGTTACGGCGTTGAGCACAACACGCAAGCGTTCCTCGATGCGTTGGCGGGTTCCGGCGGCAAGCCGCTCGAAACGCTCAGCCCGGCCGAAGCCCGACAAGTGCTGGTCGGCGCGCAGGCCGGCGCCAAACTGGCCCCGGCCAATGTCAGTGAGAAGACCATCACAGTCGATGGCAAGCAGATCAAGCTCAATATTGTCCGCCCGATCGGTGCCAAGGGGCAATTGCCGGTCTTTATGTTCATCCACGGTGGTGGATGGATCCTCGGTGATTTCCCGACCCACGAGCGCTTCGTACGTGACTTGGTGGCAGAAACCGGCTTCGCCGCAGTGTTCGTGAACTACACACCATCGCCGGAAGCTCACTATCCGGTGGCGATCAATGAGATCTACGCCGCCACCAAGTGGGTCGCCGAACATGGCGCCGAGATCAATGTTGATGGCCGGCGCCTGGCCGTGGTCGGGAACAGCGTCGGCGGCAACATGGCTGCAGTCACCGCGCTGATGGCGAAGGAAAAGGGCGGCCCCACTATCAAGTCGCAGGTGCTCTTTTGGCCGGTCACGGACGCGAACTTTGAGGACGCATCCTATGACCAGTTCGAACAAGGGTACTTCTTGACTCGTCCGATGATGAAATGGTTCTGGGACGCCTACACGGCGGACCCGATCCAGCGCCAGGATATCCATGTTTCGCCCCTGTTGGCTACGCCAGATCAGCTGCGCGGTCTGCCGCCCACCCTGATCGTTACGGCGGAAAAAGATGTGCTGCGAGACGAAGGTGAAGCTTATGGCCGCAAACTTGACGCCGACGGCGTGACTGTAGTGACAACCCGCTACAATGGAATGATCCACGATTTCGGACTTCTTAATGTGCTTAGCAACGTGCCGGCGACGCGGGCCGCCCTGCACCAAGCTGCCGAGGAGCTGAAAGCCCGTCTGAGCAATTAAGTTGGCTCAAGGGAAGGGAGAAATCTTTCCCCTTCCCATATTGCATATTGATTGAAGTCGTCCCGACAGACCCGGGTTTTTGGAGAGATAAATGTCAACAGAAAAGTACGCAACATACGCACCCGTCAAGCCCTACTTCGATCTGGTCCGAGGCGCGTTAGGCGATCTCGTCGACGGTGAGCACTTCTTCGACTGCGTCAGTGACGAAACCTTTTACGAGGTCCGCTATGACTTTCCGGGATGGCCCAGAATCATCAAGGGCCGAGCCGAACTGATGGAGAGTTTCCGCGGATATGGCAAGCACATCGAATTGCATTCGGTCGATCATCTCATCAAGCACGTCGCGGACAACGGACAAGTCGTTGTGATCGAATACGATGTTCACGGGACGATTCTTACCTCGGGCGTTCGTTACGACAATCGTTTCTGTTCGATCATCGTTCTAGCCAACCGACAAATTGCTCATTGGCGGGACTACATGGATTCCCTTGCCGCTTGGAATGCGTTGTCAGCGACCGACTGATCAAGCCGGCTTGTCAATTGGGTGCCTGTTGGCGCGGTGTAAGTTGTCCAATTTCACCGTTGCAGCCGTCAATGCCGCAAGATGATCCTTCCTTGCTGATTCCAGCTGGGTTCGTCGCCATTCTTGAAAGCTGGTTTTCAGAAAGACGATGTCTTCCTCGAGTTTGTCGAGAAAGCAGGGAATTCTACGGTTATCAATATCCCCATCCAAAGTGCACTATCGATCCTCATTTTTTTGCGCGACATCGTCGTTTTGTTCAATCCTGCCGACCATTCCGCTCGGATGCTTGGGACGTTTGATGCGTCCGCAGCACATTATGCGCCATGCCATGCGGCGTACTTTAGCATTTCACGCCAAATAGCCTATATTCGCGCCACCAATATGGCGCGAATTCGTATTTTGCGCCATACTTGCGCCATACCCTTCAATCAATTTCGCCAAACGATGCCATGCCCTTTGCCGCCGACCTCCTGAAAAGCATCCAAGCATCCGCCGATGGTCTGACGATAGGCGAGCTGCTCTCTCTCCATCCTGACGTAGCGCGCCGGACGGCCCAGCGGTGGATCAGCCGATTGATTGATGAAGGGCGCCTGACAGCCTTTGGCGAGACGCGAGCTCGGCGCTATGTCGCCGTGAAAACGATTCCGGCTGCGGTTGCCCCCGTCCAGGAAGACGTTTTCCCGAGTTACATCCCGCTTTCCGCCGACAGCCATGACATCTTGTCCTACGTCAATCAGCCGCTGGAGGCGCGCAAGCCGATAGGTTACCAGCAGGACTTTCTCGACTCGTACCAGCCAAACCAGACTTGGTACCTGTCGGAGTCGCTACGTCGTCAGTTGCGCAAGATGGGAAGCACAGGTCAAGCCGGCGCGCCGGCCGGCACCTACAGTCGCGCAATTCTAAATCGACTGTTGATTGATTTATCCTGGGCATCCAGTCATCTGGAAGGTAATACCTACTCAAGGCTCGATACGCGAGAATTGATCGAACACGGCAGAGTAGCAGAAGGCAAGGCCGCCATCGAAACGCAGATGATACTGAACCATAAAACCGCCATCGAATTGCTGATCGAGAACGCGGAACCCGTTGGGTTCAATCGCTACACGATCTTGAATCTGCACAGTGCATTGTCGGAAAACCTTTTGCCCAACCCAGCAGATGAGGGCCGGATTCGCCAGCATGCGGTGGAAATCGGCAAGAGTGTCTATCGGCCGCTTTCGGCACCGCAGCCAATCGACACGGCATTTGATTTGCTGCTCGACAAGGCAAACCAGATCGCCGATCCATTTGAACAGTCCTTCTTTGCGATGGTGCATCTACCCTACTTACAGCCGTTTGCCGACATCAACAAGCGCACGTCACGGCTGGCCGCCAACCTACCCCTGTTCCGGGACAACCTCTGCCCATTGACATTTTTGGACGTACCCGAGCAGGCTTACAGCCGGGCTATCCTCGGCCTATACGAGTTGACCCGTGTCGAGTTGTTGCGTGATCTGTATGTCTGGGCTTATGAGCGTTCGACCCAGGAATACCTGGCCATCAAGCAAGACCGGGCGGAGCCCGATCCCACGCGCCTGGCCTACCGGGATGTCATCAAGCAGACCATCCGCGACATCGTGACGCGTGCCGGGGAGAACCCACTTACGGTCATTCAGCAGGGTGTTGCGAAACATGTATCCACCGCCAATCGGGACAACGTGCAGGCGCTCATCGTCGAGGAGCTACGTCGACTGCACGAAGGTGTGTTGGCACGGTACGGCTTGCGCCCGTCGGAGTTCGTGGCGTGGAAAGCCCAACAAGCAAAGGGATCATCCAGTTGATGACGGTGAGCAGAATGCAATGAAAACCTATGCACTAAGCCTGTGTACTAAGTCTGTTTAAAGAGAAAAAGTGAAACGACGATGACCGCAAAAATCTATACGTGTCTACAGCTGTCTTTCGCCGACCAGTTTTATTCGTTGGCAGGACAAATCCGTCCAGCGTGAGGATGGATGCAACCGCCGGTCATATTTCGACTTGTTTTCGCTAACGCGACAGAACCCTTTCATCTTTTAAATATCTGCATTTACGTAAGTGGAATCGGTCTCTGCCTCTTCTGTCAGTTTGTCGCACCAGAGATTTAGAATTTCTCTAAGTCGTTGGTCAGGCATGTTGACCAAGTTGTCTCCAACGTAAAGTTCAATTGAACAATGGTTCGGTAGAGCCGCGTGTCTGACTCCGCCAAAAAGCCAAACCCCGTGTTGAGCGGCTATGCGATTGCGGATATGAATTGCGCGCTCGCGGCTGACAGGCATATGCAGATGAAGCATATTTGCTTGCGGGACTGACGGATTGGGTACGATCAACGGATAATCTTTTAGTACCTCATATAACCACACGGTGCGTCGATAGCAATCTGGCATTGCTGCAATTCGGGAATCAAATTGCATGGCTGCGGATACAACATATGGTGTGCGATGATAGACGCTTCCACCATAACGACTAGTCCATTTTCTTGCCTCTGCAATGAAGTTAGTTTTTCCAAGTAGCATCGCACCTCCCATGCCATGCATTCCTTTATAGAGCGACACATACACCGAATTAAATCCTTCCGCAATCTCTTTCTCTGAACGTCCATATGCCGCAACTACTTCCCACAAGCGCGCACCGTCCATGTGGAGGTGAATTTCGCCATCGTTGCAGTAGTTTTTAAATGCAGTAAGCTCATCCCAGGCGAGACATTGGCCGCCAATTTCTCGCATCGGTATTTCTAGTACAGCCGCTCCAAGTTTATCGGGTACGGAGCGAAGATCGTCGACACTCAAAGTACGGAATGGACTGCCAATCTGAATTGTCTTAAAGGAATTGAGTAATTGATAATTACTATCTTCATGAAGCAATATGTGCGAAGTAGGATGAACTGCAACCAATGGGCTTCCCCCCTTTGCGCATGCAATTCGCAATGCAGTAGCCTGCGCCATCGTGCCAGTGATGCAAAAAAGTGCTGACTCAAAACCAAGACGATCGGCAATTTTTTTTTCGAAATCTTGTATCAATTTTCCACTGCCGTATGTGTCATGTGTCACGCCGTTCTCTTCACACCATTTTGCCATGGCAGAAAAGTTGTCCGCGGGACTAATCGGGCGATGACCTGAAAGGTGAGTGTGGCAGCTAAGTTGTAATTGAGAATCGGTCAAAGTGCTTTGTGACGCAATGCTTTCAGACTTATTTAAAGGTGTATTAGTCATTGTTAATCCTCATGTGAAAATATGCAGCCGTGCGTCTAAGCAAAGCAACTTATTTTTTCAAAAATGGCCAATCATCAACCTCCATGGATAGAGATACTTCCATGCGCCCTTGATCTTGATGTAAGTTTCGTCCATCCGCCAGCTTCCGCCAACCGGGCGCTTGTGTTTTCGGAAAACCTTTTCGAGCAACGGCAGAAACCGGATCGCCCAGCGATTGATCGAAGAGTGGTCGACAATTACACCGCGCTCTTCCATCATTTCTTCAAGATGCCGGTACGTGCCTTTGATTATCTCTGCCTGAGTATGCGCGACGGCCGATCCCAGAAGCGTCCCCGGCGTTCGACCATCACAATCGAGGAACTCGACTACGAATACGGCGGCGTCGGCCATTGCCTGCGCTTCGATTGGCTGCACGTCGATCGCGACACGGGCGAAGTGCTCGATCACCGAACCTATGTTTTGTCGCCGGGACGCGGGCTGATCGTCCACGACCGCCATTGAAGCGGACGACCGGCGCGCGAGCGACTTCTTTTCCCTTGTTGGGGCCGCTCAGGGGAAGGAGCCGCCCCTGATGCAGACCTGTTTTGCCAATTTTTAGCGATTGACGATCTTTCCCGGTATGCGAATGACCAGCATCGCGCCAAGGAACAAGATCGCGGAAAGAATATACAGCGCGACATCGGTGCTGCCTGTCTCGTCCTTGATCCAGCCGACCAGGAAGGGACTGACAAAGCCGGCGATCTGCCCGATCGAGTTAATCAAGGCCAAGCCACCGGCGGCGGCGGCGCTGCCCAGAAAGGCCGCAGGCAGCGGCCAGAACATCGGCAAGCCGGACAAGGCACCCATGGTGGCCAAGGATAGGCCGATGATCGCGATAATCGGGTTGCCGCCGGCTTGCGTCGCCAGCAACAGGCCACACAAGCCCATCAGCAACGGACCGCTCAAGTGCCAGCGGCGTTCTTTCTTCGCGTCGGCAGAACGACCGACCCAGATCATGAAGATGCTCGCGCACAGGTAGGGGATGGCGCTGATCAGGCCAATCGTCAGCGTGCTTTTGAAACCGAGCGACTTGACGATGGAAGGCAGCCAGAAATTGATGGCATACACACCCATCTGGATGCAGAAATAGACCAAACCGAGCTTCCAGACATTGAGGTTGCGTAGGACGCTGGCGAAGGTCTCCGACGACTGCGTTGATGCACGACGTTGTTTTTCGTCGGCGGCCAAGGCGGCCGACATCAGTTCTTTTTCTTCAGCCGTGAGCCATTTGGCCTGGCCGATGCTGTCGTTCAGCAGCATATAAACGAGGAAACCGAGCAGGATGGTCGGAAGCCCTTGCAACAGAAACATCCATTGCCATCCAGC
>PKWO01000503.1 GCA_003132085.1 Oxalobacteraceae bacterium
GGGGATCGAGACAACCGTGCGATTGGCGTCGGTACCGATGCTTACCTGTCCGGTGTGTACGGTAAAACTTGCAATCTGAAACAAATTATCCAGCGGATCGCTTGAGTTTGCCTTGAAAACGGAGCCGATCGGATCGGTAGTTTCGGAGGCAGGTATGTTGAGCGCCGTATAGACCGGCTGCAAAACTGCCGCCACGGCCTGTTCAGCCGAGGTGATCGCCGCAGCGGTAACGCCAGTGCCGGCGGCTTGTGCCGCAGTCGGCACAACGCCGAGCACACGTTGTGCGATCAACGAAGTCAGCGGATTCAAATTGGCCACGACGGGACCGCTGGCGCTTGGATCAACAACCGACGACAGTGTGGCTGCCGAACCGTCGGCATCGTTGAAAGGCGCGGTCAAGACGAACGGAGGAACGCCACTGACGGAAACCGAAAAATTGCCATTGCCGTCGGTGACGGCGGATTTGGTTGAAGCACCCGTGCTGTCGGTTACGGTAACCACAACGCCGACCAGCGGCGCACCCGTCGCTGCAACTCCGCTCATCGCTGCGGTGACTTGCGATGTGGCCGCCCCCGAATTGGCCGGGGGAGCACTATTAGAGGAGTTGCCGCCGCTGCCGCAACCTGCAAGGTAAACCATAGTGGCGCACGCCAGCGCCACGGAACGAAGTTTCATCATTTTTCCTATTTATCGGTGTTGTAATCAGCTGCCGGGAGCCGACCATGCTATCGTAAGCATCGCGGCATTCTGGCAAAGTAATATGACAACCTGATGTCATGACAACCTAAACGAACAATAATGATGACCTCCGCCTCCGACACCCCCGCCGACACCCCCGCCGATACTCCCGCCGATACTCCCGTATGCGTCGCGCCTTTCGGTTCTTGGCAATCACCGATCAGCTCCGACCTGATCGTCGCCGACACGGTCCGCCTCGGACAGATAAAAATCAGCGGAGCCGATATCTATTGGACAGAAGGCAGACCGAAGGAGGAAGGCCGAGACGTGTTGGTGCGTTGCGCGGCGGACGGCCGCTATGCGGATGTGACCAGCGCCCCTTTCAGCGTCAGAACCAGGGCCAATGAGTACGGCGGGGGCAGTTTCCTGCTGTCGGGCGAGCGGCTATTCTTCTCCAACAACGAAGACCAGCAACTCTATTGGACTACCGTAGACGGCGCGCCGCAAGCACTGACAACCGGAACCGGCATGCGCTACGCCGACGCGATATTCGACACCGCAAGACAACGCCTGATCGCGGTACGCGAAGACCACACCGATACAGTGCGTGAAGCGGTCAACACCATTATCGGCATCGATCTCGCGACATCCGGCGAAACGGTTTTGCAGTCCGGGCACGACTTTTACGCGTCGCCATGCCTCAGCCCTGACGGCACACAACTCGCCTGGTTGAGTTGGGATCATCCGAATATGCCATGGGACGGCACCGAACTGTGGCAGGCAAGCGTTGCCGCCGACGGCTCGCTGGGGGCGCCTGTGCGCGTGGCAGGCGGGCGCGACGAGTCTATTTTTCAGCCGAGCTGGTCGGCCGCAGGCGAACTGCATTTCATCTCGGACCGCAGCGGCTGGTGGAATTTGTATCGTCATCGAAACGGGCAAGCGCAAGCCCTGCATCCGATGGCCGCCGAATTCGGCCAAGCGCAATGGCTATTCGGCATGTCGACCTACGGCTTCGATGANNCGATGAGCATGACCGCATCATCTGCAGCTACTCGCTGAATGGCGCTTCGCATCTCGCCGTCCTCGACCCGCAAACCGGGACCTTCGATGAAATCGCGACGCCCTTTCAAGCGATCGGCAATGTGCGGGTCGGCGCCGGCTTTGCCGCCTTTGCCGGCGGCTCGCCGACGATACCGGAATCCATTGTCCGATTAGACCTGAACACGCGCGAATGCCGGGTGTTGCGCAGTTCCACCGCACCGACGGTTGACAAGGCCAACCTGTCGGCGCCGGAAACCATCGAATTTCCGACCGCAGACGGGCTGACCGCGCACGCGTTTTTCTATCCGCCGCGCAACCGGAATTTTCAGGGGCCGGCCGATCGAAAGCCGCCCCTTTTGGTATTCAATCACGGCGGCCCCACGGCGATGACGACTGCCACCTTGAACCTATCCATCCAATACTGGACCAGCAGAGGTTTTGCCGTGGTCGACATCAATTATGGCGGCAGCACCGGCTTTGGACGAAGTTATCGCCAGCGTTTGCGCGGCCAATGGGGCGTGGTCGATGTCGACGATTCAGTCAACGCCGCACGCTTCCTGATTGAGCGCGGCGATGTCGATGCCGAGCAACTGGCAATTCGCGGCGGCAGCGCCGGCGGCTACACCACGTTGTCGGCGCTGACCTTCCGCCGCTTTTTCAAAGCCGGCGCTAGCTATTACGGTGTCGGCGACCTCACTTTGCTGGCCGCCGACACCCACAAGTTCGAATCGCGCTACCTCGACAGCCTGGTCGGCCCCTACCCCGAGCAAAAGCAATTATATTTCGATCGCTCCCCGATCAACTTTACCGAGCGGCTGGAAAGCCCGTTGATTTTATTCCAGGGAATGAAAGATAAGGTAGTGCCGCCGAATCAGGCGCAAACCATGTTCGATGCGGTGAAAGCGAAAGGCATTCCGGTCGCCTACCTGACGTTCGAGCAAGAACAGCATGGTTTTCGCCGTGCGGAAAACATCAAGCGCGCACTGGATGCGGAATTGTATTTCTACGCGAAGATATTCGGATTTGTGCAGGCCGATGTCATTGAGCCGGTGACGATTGAAAATTTAGCCGCGGCGTAACGATTTCTCGGCGAACGGATATCGGCCTTCCGGTCGTTGGGCTGATGCTTGATCAGCCCAACATTCAACACGAACCGTCCACCGGATATCGGATGTAGAGCAGGCACGTATCCCCCGGCTATTTGATGCTGCCGGCCCCTGCTTTGCACGCTACCTCATCTTGCGACCCGGAGCCCCCGGAACATCCGATCGCGCCGATAATTTTGCCGCCCTCCACCAGCGGAATGCCGCCGCGCGATGCGATCACGCCGTCCAGCGTCAGTATGTAGTTATTGTTATTGAGCTGAATGCCGTTCTCAAAAACTTTGGTTTCGCGGCGGTAGGTCGCCGCGGCATGCGCTTTGTGCTGAGACACCTGTATCGACGCAAGTTGGGCGCCGTCCATCCGCTGAAACGCGACCAGGTTGCCGCCTGAATCCACCACCGCAATGTTGAGTTTCCAGTCGTGCTTCTTGGCTTCGGCTGCCGCCGTCTTGATGGCGGCATCGGCGCGGTCGAGCGAAATAGGTGCGCCGTATGGCAGATCGAACGGCATTTTTTCCGGTACCGCATCGAGCGGATTCGGCGCCGCTTGCTGGGCCCCGCTCTGCGCTGCGCATGACAAGGCCAGGCCGAACAAAGCGAACGTCAATATTGATTTTGGTGACATGATTACTCTCCTCTTATGGTTTACCGCTGTTGTGAAATAATNNCAAATCCGATCTCTCAAATCCGTGGTTCAATTTTTCAATTCATTGCTGGAGCAACTTCCCGGCTGCGATCGTAATCGTCCGCTTGCACTGTGCCGCGATGGCGGAATCGTGCGTTACCAGAACCAGTGTCGAGGCGCGCTCCTGATTGAGTTCGAACATGAGCCGAATAATCGCTTCTCCGGTTACGGCGTCCAGGCTCCCGGTCGGTTCATCGGCAAACAATAGCGGCGGCTCGCTGACAAAGGCACGCGCCAGCGCCACCCGTTGCTGTTCTCCGCCCGACAAATATTTCGGGTAGTGTTTCAAGCGGCTGCCCAATCCAACCCTGCCCAGCATCGCTTCTGCCTTTTCCCTGGCGTTGGCCTCCTGGCGCAACTCCAGCGGCAACATCACGTTTTCAAGCGCATTCAAGTGAGACAAAAGCTGAAACGACTGAAACACGAAACCCAATTGCTGTTTACGCATTCTGGCCCTGCCGTCTTCGTCCAATGCGAAGATATCCACGCCGGAAAGCTTGACGGTGCCTGAGGATGGCGTATCGAGGCCGGCCAATAACCCCAACAGGGTCGATTTGCCTGAACCGGACGCGCCGACAATAGCAAGCGTGCTGCCCGCTTGCACGGTAAAATTGATGTGTTGCAAAATAGTGAGTTCGCCGCTGGCGTCGGCGACGCGTTTACCGAGATCGATCGCTTCAATGGCAGGGGATAGTGTGGAGAATTCAGGCATGCAGATTGGTTTCAGGAAGTTAGGGTGGCAAGTTCGAACGGTGCGCGGCGCGGCGCTGCTTATCTTTGCGCTGTGGGCATCGTGCGCCTATTCTGCATCAAAAACCGTGCTTGTGCTAGGCGATAGCCTTTCTGCGGAATATGGGCTGCCGCGCGGAGCCGGTTGGGTGGCCTTGCTGAAGGAGCGCCTTAAGACCGAAAAGATCGACGCCTCGCTGCAGAATGCCAGCATCAGCGGCGAAACCACCAGCGGCGGTTTGTCGCGCTTGCCTAAGTTATTACAGCAACAGCCGTCTGTCGTAGTGATTGAATTGGGCGCCAACGATGGCCTGCGCGGCTTGTCGCTCAACGCAACCGAGTCGAACTTCAACGCGATGATTGCGGCAGCGCAAAAGGCGCACGCCAAGGTGCTGCTGGTCGGCATGCAACTTCCCCCCAACTACGGGCCGGACTACACGAAGAAATTTGCCGCGCTGTATGTAAAATTGGCGAAAGAAACCAAATCGGCACTGGTTCCGTTCCTGCTGGCGGGGCTGGAGGACAAACCGCAATTGTTCCAGGCAGATTACCTCCATCCGTCCGCCGAAGCGCAGCCGGTGCTATTGAATAATGTATGGCCGGCGCTCAAGCCGCTGCTGACCAAATGAGAAAATGAGCGTATGAAATATCCGGCCCTGCTCTCTTTCGCGGAAATCCTGCCGCAACTCGATCAATTCGAGGCCATCATCGACGTCCGCAGTCCATCCGAATTTGCCGAAGACCACATCCCTGGCGCGATCAACTGCCCGGTATTGAGCGATGAAGAGCGCAAACACGTCGGCACGCTATACAAACAAGTGAATGCGTTTGAAGCCAAAAAGATCGGCGCTGCGCTGGTGGCGCGCAATATTGCGCATCACATTGAATCCCATTTTCTTCCGCATGGACGCGACTGGCGGCCGCTGGTGTATTGCTGGCGCGGCGGCAACCGCAGCGCCGCAATGGCACACATTCTGGCGCGCATAGGCTGGCCGGCGGTGCAGTTAGATGGCGGCTACAAGGAATATCGCCGGCATGTGCGCGAAGCGCTGNNACCGGCAGCGGCAAGAGCCGGCTGCTGCAAACAATGGCGGCAGGAGGCGCGCAGGTACTCGATCTTGAACAACTGGCGGCCCATCGCGGCTCGATACTCGGCTATTTGCCCAGCATGCCGCAACCTTCGCAAAAAGCCTTTGAAAGCAGCGTGTGGCGAACCTTGCGCCAGTTCGACCCTGCCCGGCCGGTATTCGTCGAATCCGAAAGCAAAAAGGTGGGTAACCTGCGGGTGCCCGAGGCGCTGATGGAAGCGATGCGCGTTTCAGCCTGCGTATCGCTGTCGTTGCCGCTATCCGATCGCGTGGCGTTGCTGATGCAGGACTATGATCATTTCATCGCCAATCCGGCTATCCTGAACACCCAACTCGATTGCCTGCTCGCGTTGCATGGGCGCGAAAAAATCGATCGCTGGCATGCAATGGCC
>PKWO01000197.1 GCA_003132085.1 Oxalobacteraceae bacterium
GCGGCATCGCCAACATGAATTATTCGATTTCGAACAATGCCGAATATGGCGAATACGTCACCGGGCCGAAAATCGTCACCGACGACACCAAGAACGCGATGCGTCAATGCCTGAAAGACATTCAGACCGGCGAATATGCGAAGAGCTTCATCCTGGAAAACAAGGNNCGGTGCGCCGACCCTGATTTCCCGCCGCCGTTTGACGGCAGAGCATCAGATCGAGGAAGTGGGCGGCAAGTTGAGGGCGATGATGCCTTGGATTGCCAAAAACAAGCTGGTCGATCAATCGAAGAACTAAGCTTAGTTGGCGTGAAAACGAAAAAAGCCGTGCGTGACACGGCTTTTTTTTTCGACGTCTCTTGCCGGGAGTAGTGGCACACATGTACGCAGTCATATTTAGAGCGAAATCAGGAGTCGTGGATAGCGAATATTTGCGGGTAGCGGCAAAGTTGCGGGATCTGGCGTTTGAATCGTTCGGGTGTTTGGACTTCGTCTCTGTCACCGAAGGGAACCACGAAATCGCCATATCGTATTGGCCCGACGAGGCCAGCATCATAAAATGGAAAGCGCATTCCGAGCATGTCGTAGCGCAAGAGTTGGGACGCGAGAAATGGTATGAGTCGTACATTGTTCAGATTGCAGAAGTCAAACGCGAATACAAATTTAATGCGGAACCTGAAGTTCAATCGTGACGCCTGCCAAGCGGACTGACCGTCGCAGCCCCGGCGGCACGCGTTGACACTATCGGCGATCGGCCAAGTCGAAAATCGCTTTACGCTGCCGGCGCAAATGGGGCGTACACTACTTGAGGATTTTTTTGGAGAATCGCCATGTCGCGTTCAGCGGTACAGTTGCTCTGGTTTATCGGTTTTATCCTCGCGTGCGCGGCAGCGCCCGCGCATGCAGAAACATCGGCTGGCCCGGAGCAGACCCACGGCACGCTGGTTATTGTTCCCGCAGTCGGCGAGGTCACGCATGCTAACGACGAAGCCCATGCGACGTTGCTGGTCGAGGAGCAGGACAAGGACAAGGCGGCTGCGGCGTCGCGCGTGAATCTGAAAATGAAACAGGGCGTGGAAATCGTCAAGCGCGAAGACCCTGCGGCAAATTTGAAGACGCGCGGATACTACACCTACCCGGTGTATGCCGACGATCAAGGCCGATCGAACAATAAGCTGAAGCAGCCCGTCGGGTGGCGCGTCGGCCAATATCTGGAAATGACGACCGCCAATCTTAGCGGTCTGCCTAAAACGGTGGCTGCCGTCCAGCAGCTATTGGCGCTCAACGGCTTGCAATTTGGCCTGGCGCCGGCAACCGGCAAAAAACTCGACCGGCAGCGCATTGAAGCGGCGTATCAAAACCTGACTGAGCGGATTGCCTCGATTGCCAAGGCGATGGGGCGCAACGTGTCGGACGCGGTGTTGGATACGGTAGACTTCGAAGGCAGCGGAGCCTATGCGCAGCCGCTGTTGGCGGGTGCGCCCGTCATGCGCTTTGCTGCCGCGCAGAACGTGCCTGCGGCGGTTGAAGAGCCGAGCTTCGAGCCCGGCGAAACGACTCAGCAGTTGCGGGTGGTCGGTAAAATCAAGTTCAAGTGAGGAGTTGACAGCGATGAAGAATTTTTGGCAAGCAGCAATCGTGGCACTGATCGCACTCGGATTGGCTGGGTGCAAACCTTCAGGGCCACCGCCGGATATCATAAAGCCGCAACGCGAGGCGCTGCAAAATGCCAAGGCCGTCGGCGCGGTGGAGCAAAAGTCGGCCGATGAGCAAAAGAAAGCGATTGACGAATCGACAAAGTGATGTCCGTTGCCTGAGAGTCAACCGTGCATTTCATCTTGCGCGGGTATACCGCATCCGGCATAGGCATGATTTCAAAAAATTCGTCGACAAATCAATATCCACGCCGATGATTCCGCGAATTTATGTGGCATCCGCGCTAAAATAGCGACGCTTTTGCCGTTGCGTCACTGTGCCGGTTGTCGGCAGTGAGGTAGTGATTTTGAAATAAGTTCGCATAAACCGGAGTCGCGTTGAATAATTACCCCCACCCAATCATTGCCCGCGAAGGCTGGCCGTTTCTCGGTCTTGCCGTGGTTCTCGCTGCGCTTGCGACTTACTTTTGCGGCGCGTGGTCGATTCCATTCTGGATCATCGCATTGTTCGTATTGCAGTTCTTTCGCGATCCGGGCCGCATGATTCCGCAAAAGGCAAACGCGATATTGTCGCCTGCGGACGGCCGCATTGTCGTCGTAGAAAAGACGCAAGATCCGTATGCGGGCCGGGAAGCGCTCAAGATCAGCGTGTTCATGAATGTCTTCAATGTGCATTCCAACCGCGCGCCGGTAGACGGCAAGATCGATAAGGTGCAGTATTTCCCCGGCAAATTCGTCAATGCCGATCTCGACAAGGCATCGGTTGAGAATGAGCGCAATGCACTCACCATCACCGCGGCAAACGGGCAAATCGTTACCTGCGTGCAAGTAGCCGGCCTGATCGCTCGCCGTATTCTTTGTTATGTCAAACCCGGCGACAAACTGGACCGTGGCCAGCGCTACGGTTTTATTCGATTTGGTTCGCGTGTCGATGTTTATTTGCCGCTGACGGCGTCACCCAAGGTCGCAGTTGGCGATAAGGTGTCGGCAACCGAGACCATTTTGGCTGAATTTTGATTGTAAAAAGACAGAAACGGACACGGCATGGCAAGCTTTAATCGTCGCAAAGTCAAAACCAAGTTAGTGTTTCCGAAACTGACGCGTGCCGGCAAACTCGCGGCTCAGTATGCGGAAGATGGCTTGCCGGCCCGTCCGACCTTGCGCAGGCGCGGCATCTACCTGTTGCCGAATGCGTTTACCACCGGCGCCTTATTTTGCGGATTCTACGCGATCGTGATGGCGATGAATCTGAAGTTCGATCATGCATCGATTGCCATCTTCGCCGCGATGGTGCTGGATGCGATCGATGGCAGGGTCGCCAGACTCACGAACACGCAAAGCGAGTTCGGCGCGCAATACGACAGCTTGTCCGATATGGTCTCGTTTGGCGCGGCGCCGGCCTTGGTGGTCTACGAGTGGTCGTTGCGCGGACTTAACAAGATGGGCTGGCTGGCAGCATTTGTCTACTGCGCCGGAGCGGCGCTGCGTCTGGCGCGGTTCAACACCAATATTGCGGTCGTCGACAAGCGATTTTTTCAGGGCTTGCCCAGCCCTGCGGCCGCGGCCCTGGTAGCCGGTTTTATCTGGTCGATGGATGATTTGCGTTTTGCCGGCACGGATTTGAGCTGGGTTGCCTGGGGCATCACCGTGTTTTCCGGCCTGACCATGGTCACCAACGTGCCATTCTATAGTTTCAAGGATGTTAATTTCCGCAAGGTTGTGCCCTTCATCGCGATTTTCCTGATTGTGTTGGTGTTCGTGCTGATTTCGGTCGATCCGCCCAAAGTGATGTTCGGGTTGTTCGTCTTATATGGCTTGTCGGGTTATGCGTTTTATTTTTGGCGGTTGGCCAAGGGGAAGCCGGTCAGCATTATCCAGACCGAGGTTGAGAGTGCAGATGAAAAAGAATTGCACTGACAATAACTAAAAAAAACCGCGCTGCTTCGCACAGCGCGGTTTTTTTTGATCTTTTATTTAGGATTTCCTAACAAAAAAATGCTTGCACTTATCTTTAGGAAAACCTAGAATGGTGCATGGATAAAACACTGTCAACCGACCAAATCATCGATGCGCTAGGGGGCACGTCGGAAACGGCACGCCTGTTCGGCATTGCGGCGGCATCGGTTTCCGAGTGGCGAAAAGAAGGAATCCCTAAGTCTCGCATGATGTATTTGAGACTCGCCCGCCCTGAATTGTTTGCCGAGCCGGCGCCTAAACGGCAAGAGCCGCATCCGCAGCGCGGGGCGGAAGCGCCGCAGCGTAGCGACGCACATTCAGAAACGACTCAATCACGGAAATTTTTTAAGGAGTACAGCATGGCCGACAAATTGATCATATTCGATACCACGTTGCGCGATGGCGAACAATCGCCCGGCGCATCGATGACCAAGGATGAAAAAATCCGTATCGCCAAGCAACTCGAGCGCATGCGGGTGGACGTGATTGAAGCCGGATTTGCGGCAGCGTCGGTAGGGGATTTCGAGTCGATCAAGGCGATTGCCGGGCTGATCAAGGATTCCACCGTATGCTCGTTGTCGCGTGCGAATGACCGCGATATCGCGCGTGCTGCGGAAGCGCTGGCGCCGGCGGAAAGAAAACGCATCCACACCTTCATTGCAACATCGCCGTTGCACATGGAAAAGAAGCTGCGCATGACGCCGGATCAAGTTTTCGAGCAAGCCAAGATGGCGGTTCGGTTCGCGCGGAAATTCACCGACGACATTGAATTCAGCCCGGAAGACGGCAGCCGTTCCGATATCGATTTTCTGTGCCGCGTGATTGAAGCCGTGATCAACGAAGGCGCCACCACCATCAACTTTGCCGACACGGTCGGCTATGGCGTTCCAGAGTTGTACGGCAACATGCTGAAGACCTTGCGCGAGCGCATTCCCAATTCCGACAAGGCGGTCTGGTCGGTGCATTGCCACAACGACCTTGGGATGGCGGTCGCCAATTCGCTGGCCGGCGTGA
>PKWO01000508.1 GCA_003132085.1 Oxalobacteraceae bacterium
CTTTATCGTCGGGATGCCGCGTTCCGGCACTTCGCTGGCAGAGCAAATCCTGGCCTCGCACCCGGCAGTATTCGGTGCCGGGGAACTGGGATTCTGGAAAAGCGCATCGACAATCCATGCGCCATCTATGCTTAATGGCCAAGTCGACGGGGGAGTGCTCGGTAAACTGGCGGGCAATTACCTGAAGCTGCTGCAAGGGTTTTCCGCCGACGCGATGCGGGTGATAGACAAGATGCCCGACAATTTCCTGCATTTGGGCTTGATACACGCGGCGTTTCCAAACGCCCGCATCATTCACATGCAGCGCAACCCGATCGATACGTGCCTGTCGATCTATTTTCAGAATTTCAACAGGTCGCATGTCTACGCCAACGATCTGGACGATCTTGCCCACTATTACACCGAATATTTCCGTGTGATGGAACACTGGCGCGCAACCCTTCCCGACCATGCAATTTTGCATGTGCCGTATGAGGGATTGGTCGACGACCATGAAGGCTGGAGCCGAAAAATGGTGGAATTCATTGGCCTGCCTTGGGATGCGCGCTGCATCGATTTCCACCAGTGCGTGCGTACGGTGAGCACCGCGAGCAATTGGCAAGTGCGGCAGAAGATCAACAAATCATCTGTCCAGCGCTGGCGCAACTATGAGAAATTCGTCGACCCACTGCAAAATCTCATGTCCCTGGATCGCCCGGACGCCCGTGCGCATTATCACGAGCATGAGCAGGATACCGCAGAAACGATGCAGTTATTGGGCAATATTTTGCGTCGCGTAGAGCTATCGCTGCGATTCGACGAGCAGGAAGCAGAGTCGTCTTTGTTCGAGCCGACAAAATTTCACGCGCGCCGGGCCGCCGAACTGGCGATTGCCGTGCGCTGACGCCGCACCGCCGTCCCTGACGGAATGCGCACATCCGCTCTTTCTAGACGGAAAATGTAAATCGCACTAGCAATGCATTGGTGAAGGCAATACGTCCCCATGTGTGCCACCGCACAGATATTCTTTAGAGAGAGATCAATCATCTACACTTTCCTGCACCACAAGCGGGGAAATAATTTGTTGCGGTGCGCAATTAATTGCCCCGCCCCATTTATTGATGTTTGATTCACTTATTCCAAGGAGAACCTCATGCATTCAATTCAAGACCAATTCTCGGCCGCTACCAAAGCGAATTTTGAAGCAAATCTCGCGCTGGTATCGGCACTTACCAGCAAAGCGTTTGAAGGTGTTGAAAAGCTGGTTGATTTGAATTTGGGCGTAGTCAAAGCAACGCTCGAAGAATCAAACGCGAAAACCAAGCAATTGCTGGGCGCCAAAGATACGCAAGAATTTTTCTCGATGAGCGCAGCACAAGGTCAGCCAAGCGCCGAAAAAGCCATAGCGTATGCGCGTCATATCGGCAGTATTGCTTCCACGACGCAATCAGAAATCATCAAAACTGCGGAAGCACAAATCGCAGAAACGAACCGTAAAATTTCGGCACTGATCGACGACGTGTCGAAAAATGCACCAGCAGGTTCCGAAAGCGTGGTTGCGATGTTGAAATCCTTGATTGGCAATGCCAATGCCGGTTACGAGCAACTAACAAAAGCCACCAAGCAAGCTGTGGAAGCGTTGGAAACCAATTTATCTACCGCCGCGGAGCAATTTACGCAGGCTGCGGAGAAAAACGCCAGCCGCGCCAAGAAGTAATTACGCCATGTAGCAGCAGGTAGCGCCAAATGGGCCGCAATGCGGCCCATTTTTCAACCTGTTCGCGCACGAGGCTGTTTTAGTGCGTAGGCTTGACCATCTCATCTGACCGAACTGCGGCGATGGCGTGGGCTCGTACGCCCCTGACGGACAACTGCTTCGGCCCGGCCCTACGGTGTCGCGCGCGCCTGAGAGCATGTTTGTCGAACCGAATGTTACTTGTTTGATGAATATCAAAGCTCGATGACCTGCGAGATATAAACTTTTTCTAACAGTTACGGTGCCGTCCAACCGCGTATGCGCAGACTATGATGGAAAGCTAACGGTGCGCCCGGTATCGTCCGGTGTTCGAACCCTTATCATCGCCACTGTACTTGGCTTCCTGCTGGAAGTCGGCTCCGGCAAGGATATTGTCGCCAGTCTCGCCCTGTGGCCGGTGCGAACCCACTTCATGCCTTGGCAGCTCGTAACCTACGCGTTCTTGCACGCAAGTCTCGCCCACCTCGGCGGCATGGTGGGCGGGTATCTGGTCGTCCGCCGCTGGCTTCGTCGGGGACGACGGAACTGAGGAAAGCGGCCGGCGAAGTCCCCCGATCGCTCCGCAAAATCGAAAGCGCGTCCCGCCATGAGAGATAAGGACATGAAGATATTCGCCCTCAACAGCAGCCGTGCATTCGGTGAACTGGTAAGTCAAAAGCTCGGCATTGATCTGAGCCTGCATGAGGAACGCGAATTCGAGGATGGCGAGCATAAAGCGCGTCCGTTGGTCAGCGTTCGCGGCAACGATGTGTTCGTCATTCAGTCGCTCTACGCGGACGATCAGCAAAGCGGCAACGACAAGCTGTGCCGGCTGCTGTTTTTTATCGGCGCGCTGAAAGACGCTGCCGCTGCGCGGGTTACCGCAGTCGTTCCATATCTGGCCTACGCGCGCAAGGACAGGAAGTCCAAGCCACGCGATCCGGTCACCACGCGTTATGTTGCGGCGCTGTTTGAGGCGGTCGGCACCGATACCGTCGTGACGCTGGACGTGCACAATCTGGCTGCATTTCAAAATGCATTCCGCTGCGGTACTGAACACCTGGAAGCCAGCCAGATGTTTGTCGCGCATTTCGCGCCTTTTCTGAAGGACCGCGAGGTGGTCGTGGTTTCGCCGGATGCCGGCGGGATCAAGCGGGCGGAGCAGTTCAGGCAGCAGTTGGCGCAAGCGCTCGGCCACCCCGTAGGCACGGCCTTCGCGGAAAAATACCGCAGCAACGGAGTGGTCAGCGGCGATATGCTGGTCGGCGATGTCAGCGGAAAGGACGCCGTCATCATCGACGATTTGATCAGCACCGGCACCACGATTATCCGTACCGCGAATGCCTGCCGTTCTCGGGGCGCCGTCAGGGTGTTCGCGGCGGCAACGCATGGCTTGTTCACTGGCGATGCGAATGCGGCTCTCGCTGACGCCGCTCTGGAGAAAATCGTCGTTACCGATACGGTTCCGCCGTTCAGACTGAACGGCGGGGCGGTGAAAGCGAAAGTGGTCGGATTATGCAGCGCCGCCGTGTTTGCCGAAGCGATTCATCGCCTCCACGTCGGCGGCTCGATCGCTGAATCGCCGGAATCGTCGGAATCGTGATACCGGTTCATTGGCAACATGCGATATGTTGCTCGGCCAGTTGAAGGTATTCTAAGGCGCGGCGCGGCCACTCCGGAGAATAACGGAATTTCTCTTCATTAAGGTGCCGGATCGCGATAGTTGCGCGAAGGCTGGCGCGATAGCTCTGGTAAAAGTGTATGAGCGCCGCCGCCGGGCTATCGTTGGACATTTCGCAGTAGATGCGTAGCAGGACGGCGCCCAAGCCGGTTGCGCCCAGCCGTTCAGACTCCATCGCAAGAAAGGCAATCTCATCGACCGGATCAACGATTCGCAAGTCGCGTGAGAATTCGAGACAGTCGATGATGTTCAGTTCCGGATCAAGGCAAATGTGTTCCGGTCGCAGATCGCCATGGCCTTCCACGATCTTTCCTGACTGAACCCGATCGTCGAACAACCTGGCCATGTTTTGCAAGGCAGCGCGCTGCGCCGAGCCGATTCCACTAACCTGTTCGCTAGGCAGTTGATAGGCCGGCTGGCTCAGTTCCTGCACGTGAGCGTCGATATTGATCAGAAATCTGCTACGGTACATGACTGGATCGATGGCAATCGGTGTGCAAGCTCGATAGAAGCCGGCAAGCCGTGCAGCGACCTTGCCGACATCCGCTGCGCTTGCCGTGCCATGTTTGATTGCATAGTCGAGCATATTCCGGGTGGGCAGGCGGCGCATTTTGACCAGCCAATCGATGACGGTTCCGTCGCCATCCAGTTGCAAATGCCCGACAGAATCAAGCTTCACCGCCGCAAGACCTAGGTAAACCTTGGCGGCAAGGCGTCGGTTCAGCCGCAATTCTTCATCACAATAGTAGCGTCGCGCCTCGACCGTACTGAAATCGAGAAAGTCATAGCGCACAGGCTTTTTCAGCTTGTAGGCATAGCCATCGGTCAAGAAAACCCACGACATATGCGTTTCGATCGCCTCAACGCGATAAGTCGGCTCCGGAAAACTCGACGGCTGCCGCAGAAACGCCACCTTGGATTCAAGTGTCACTTCCGATCGGGGCGAAAAAGACGCTGTTGTCATGTTCAGGTACCGGACTTCCGTCAATCGTCCGCGTCGCTACTTAACGCGGAGCAGGCCCTTTGTGCTGCCGGAGCATTCGCGTGGCAGGTCAATGCAAGGTCACCGATTCGTGGCAGTGCCTAAACTTTCTTCCTGAACCACAATAGCAAGGATCATTGCGCCCGATTTTCGGTTGGCGGCATTGGATCGGCTGTTGCACGCCTTTCATGCGCTGCGGCGCAAAATACCGGTAAATCTCCAGAATGCCGGCAATCATGTGCGCGATGATGTCGCCCCGCTTTTCGCCGGCAATCGGGCTTGATCCAAATTCCGGATCATCGTCATGTTCGAAGTGCAAGGCCATGACTGGAAGCATCAGCCCCCGCTCCTCCATATCGTTGATTAACCCAGACCAGCTTTCCCATCGCAGCCGCACGCCATGCACATAGCCGTCAGCCCAGTCATTGGCCTGGCAAACCCCGGCTTCGTTTTCGAACAGAATTGGGCGGTAAACTTCGCCCCGAAGCAAGGTATCAGCAATATGGTTCCAGTGCTGGAAAACCAATTGCATGATTTTACCGGCCTGTTCGCCTGATAGGAAGTCGGGCAATTCTCCGCCGAATACATGCGGCAAGTGCTCACTTGGCATGACAAGAACAGGACCGGAAACCAAGGCGCAAAAAAAACCGTCAATTGTTTCAAGATTCATCGCACCATCTATCGAATCCAGAAATTCTTCGAGCAGGTCGACTTGTGCATCTGTCAGTTCCGTACGCGATGGAGATTGCATAACTGCATAAACGTTAGAGTGGTTGAAAGGCACCCGGCGTGCCGAAAATAATCAACTTCATTTTCCACGCGCGCCCCCTCTTTGCATTGAGTTTAATCAAACTTTGAGCATTAATATCCAGCGGAAAGTCGAAGCACACGCCATCTTGTCGGTGCTTCAGCCACTTTTGGCACGACTTGCATTAAGTGCGGCGCGTAGCGTCTCGAGGCTGCGTGTATTGAGCACTTTGTCTGGTTCAAGCCAACCGCGTCTTGCTTGCCCAACACCGTATTGCAGGTTGGCAAAATCGAATGTACTGTGCGCATCCGAGTTGATGCTGACCAGCACGCCTTCGTCGCGTGCCATCTGGCATTGTATGTCGTCGAGATCCAAACGAACGGGTTGCGCGTTGAGCTCAAGGCCGATATGGCGACTTTTCGCCTTGCGCATGACGCGTAACATGTCGATGTCGCATGGTTTGCGCTCACCGAGCAGCCGACCGGTCGGATGCGCCAGCAGATTGACGTAACGATTATCGAGCGCGCGCAAAATGCGTTCGGTCTGCTGTTTGCGTGGCAGATCCAATTTGCTGTGCACTGCCGCGATCACCACGTCCAGATGCTGTAGCACAGAATCCGGCAGATCGAGCGTGCCGTCCTCAAGCACGTCGACTTCGATACCTTTAAGAATCGTGATTTCGCTATGGCTTGCGTTAATGCGATCGATCTCGTCGGACTGGCGTGCCACCTGCCGCGGATCGAGGCCATGGGTTACCGTCAAACGGCGCGAGTGGTCTGTGATTGCAATATATTGCAGACCTTGCGCACGCGCGGCGCGCGCCATCTCTTCGATCGTGTTCCTCCCGTCCGACGCCTTGGTATGTGTATGCAGATCGCCGCGCAGATCGGAAAGTGCAATCAGTTGCGGCAACCGGCCGGCGCGGGCAGCTTCAATTTCGCCGCGATCCTCGCGCAGTTCAGGAGCGATGAATGGCAGTCCCACTGCCGCAAACACTGATTCCTCGGTATCGCCGGCGATTCGCTTTTCGCCTTGAAATACACCATATTCGTTGAGCTTGAGTCCACGCGCCTGTGCCAGGCGGCGCACGGCAATGTTATGCGACTTCGACCCAGTGAAATAATGCAGCGCCGCACCATAGCTTTCCGCCGGCACCAGGCGCAGGTCGACCTGTAACCCGCTATGCAAGACAACGCTGCTGCGCGTTTCGCCGTGCGCCAGCACGGCGTCCACTTCATCGTAGGCGAGGAAGCGTTCCATCAGCGCGCTGCCTGGTTCGCCAGTCACCAGAATATCGAGATCGCCGACCGTATCTTTCATGCGCCGGTAACTGCCCGCGACCACCACCCGATCGACGCCGCGCACATGCTTCAAATAGTCGACCAAGGCCTCCGCGTACTGCACCGCTACCAAACGCGTGAAGCGCTGTGTTTGATCGGCATGCGCCGCGAGCGCTTCGAGAATGTGTTGTTCTGTCTTCGCGCCGAACCCGGATATGTTGCGAATTTGCCCGGCGCTTGCCGCCTGCCTGAGCTGCTCGATGGTCGCCACGCCCAGTTCGTGGCTGAGAGCTTGCACGCGCTTTGGCCCGAGTCCCGGTATCTTGAGTAGTTCTGCGAGTGTCGGCGGCATTTGTGTGCGTAGATTGTCAAGCGTGGCGCAATGCCCGGTCGACACGATTTCGTGAATCTTCGCTGCAAGGTCGACGCCGATGCCAGGCAGCTNNCGCACCGGATGCGATCAAAGTATTGAACTCGCGCCCGAAGCCGCTAACCGTGCGTGCCGCATTGCGATAAGCGCGAACGCGAAACGGATTGTCGCCGCGGATCTCAAGCAGATCGGCGAGTTCTTCAAAGATTGCTGCGATGTCTGCATTATGGACTGGCATGTTGCTGACCTTTGGATCAGATAAGAAGTCTCGTGTAAACATATTCCAAGACGCGGCGTCTGACACGCAGCATCATGAGGTTTGTCGATACTTCCATCAGTAGACACCAGAAACAGCCGATCCACTTTTGACATATGTCAATCAGATGCGCTGATCCGTTAATATAATTACAGGTGGATTTTCTTGACGGAAGGCGATGAATTAGGGAAACGACCAAAGGTGCTAAACTATGTGAAGGAAGCTTGGTCCGGCACGCAAGAAACTTAACGTAAACTGATGGCTGTCGGTTGGCCATTGGTTGTACGCGTCGAGCCTTTGTGCACGAGATTTGGCCTTGACGATATACGATATACGACATACGGAGCGATTATTATCTATAAACACTACCTGTTGCAGTCATTTTTCGTTAAGACGACAGACTATTTCAAAGTCATAGCAGCAGTTCTTTTGTCGGGAGTGCACATCTATTCTCACGCGGTCGATTCGGCGTCGCTCGAGTTTGCGACCGGGAATTTCACACAGGTGACCCGCCTCGGAGCACAATGGGATTGGAAACAAAAATGGTGGGGAAATGGAGATTCCTTCTTGGGTGGATACTGGGATCTGTCAGCCGCGGCTTGGCATGGCTCGCATTACCGCAACATATTGAGAAATACGCAGAACCTCGGTGACCTTGGGATCACCCCCGTGTTCCGGCTTCAGAAGAACGGCGGAATTGGCTCGTATTTTGAGGCGGCGATCGGCACGCATTTACTCACGGCGCTATACGATAATAATGGGCGCGAACTGTCTACAAAATTTGAATTTGGCGACAGCTTAGGTGTGGGGTATCAATTTTCTAGCGGCTGGGATATCGGATTGAAGATTCAGCATTTTTCAAACGGTGGAATTGAACATCCAAATTCCGGCGTAAACTTCGCTGTGGCGCGCATCGGTAAGCGATTTTGAGTGGCGCTCCCATAAGCTGCTTGCGCAGCAGGTGGAAGATACCGTCGACGATCGGTTTATAGCCGAAATACCGACTCAACGCGTGCCAATCCATTCCAGCAGGGTTTTATGGAAATTCACTGGATCTTCCATCTGAGGTGCATGGCCAAGACCGGAAAATTCAATCAAGGTTGACTGCGGTATCAATTTGGCCGCCTGTTTCCCCAGCAGGTCATACCGGCCGACTCTAGCCTTCACTTCTTGCGGAGCAATATCGCTGCCAATGGCAGTAGTATCCGCGTCTCCTATCATCAGGAGAGTACGCATTTTCAAATTCTTGAATTCATAAACAACCGGCTGCGTAAAAATCATATCGTAGATAAGAGCGGAGTTCCACGCCACCAATTTGTGACCCGGTCCCTGGTTGAGCCCAGCGAGCATATCCACCCAGCGGTCATATTCCGGCTTCCAGCGGCCGAGGTAATAGGTGCTGAGTTCATATTTTCGCACGCCATCAGCCGTAAGCTTTAATTCCCGCTCATACCATTGGTCCACGGTACGGTGCGGCACACCGAGCGCTTTCCAGTCTTCCAAGCCGATAGGATTCACCAGCACCAATTGATCTACTTGTTCCGGATATAGCAAAGCGTACCTGGTGGCTAACATTCCGCCGGTGGAATGCCCGATGACAATCGCTTTCTGCACACCCAGATTCTCGAGCAACGCATGGGTGTTGATGGCAAGTTGCTGAAAAGTGTATTGATAACTTTCAGGTTTGGTGGATGAGCAAAAGCCGATCTGATCCGGAACGACCACGCGATACCCTGCTGCGCTCAATATCTTGATCGTCTCGCCCCAGGTCGCGCCACAAAAATTCTTTCCGTGCATCAATACTGCGGTCCGGCCGTTAGCTTGGCCGACCGAACCTACGTCCATATAGCCCATGTGCAAGTCATGGCCCTGTGATACGAAAGCGTAGCTTTTTAACTCGTAAGGGTAATTGAAGCCCTGAAGTTCAGGGCCATAAACCGGCGCGGCTTGGGCCGCTGTTCCGCCAACAAGCGTTGCGGCCAATAACAGGCCTGACATCAAGAGGTGAATCGGGTTGGACATAGCAATATTCTTCGAGGGAAGGTGGACTCGGTTTGAAACTAATATTTCACCGTGGAAATTTTACCATGATCGAACGTATCTAAAATACTACCGGCCAAGATTGAAGTATTGAATATCCCAGCCGATTGCATGTTTAACGCAGCGGCCTTACCGATGCAACTGGAGGCGCCCGTAATCAATATCGACTTTGCTTTCTTCCCGTCAAGCGTTCTTCGATATCTATTGACGGCTGTTTAATCAGCCTATTTATGCTCAGGGCCGTCAATGCAGTTTTGCGGCAATCCGTTAAGCCCCTGCTGCTCATGCGTGAAGGACACATGCCGCGCCCCCTTCCCCTTCTCACCGTCGCCGTCGCCCTCGCTGATGCGAATCACGAAGACGCTGTCAAAGTCGGCATCTTCCCATCGCGGCACATCGTCTGGGTTGCCGCCCAACCGGGAGAGAAGACGTCTGGCCAATGATTCTCCCCAATGGTGCTCCCATGCCACGATTTGCGTTCCCGTTGGCGTAGCAATTATTCGTGCAACCAAGGGTTCGATATCGGTCATTCCCCACTCAATATTGACGGGTAGACCAGCCCGGATCGCCAACGGCTCAATGGTCGCCAACGGCCGCACATAGGCATAGGGAATGCCGTTATCTTCTTTCAGCACCGCTGGGTTGGGAGCATAAATCGCCACCGGATTTCCATAACGGCCCAATAGAAGCGGGGCCAGTTCCAATGATCGGTTTAAACCTTTACATGTCAATTGCCCTAAACCCTGAAGGGGTTTCTCACCATGGCGCACGATGACAATCGTGCTCTCCGCCTGGGCGGAAACGCTCGATATTCCGGCCAAGACGAACCCGACTTGCGCAATAAAAGCCGACAGTTTTACGTACATTATTTTCCTTTGTGGCCGATCGCAAATCGCAATCCAACGGTTTACATCGCCTTTCCAGGCGCCTTTATCTTTATAACAGTAATGCCGCGGTTATTCATATTCCGACCTATTAAAGCGGAAAACCCACTCTACCATCCACGAGGGCCGGCAGCGATGCGATTGCCAATGCAAACTCGGAAAGCGCTCGGCTACCCGGATGCGATCAATCGCAAATTTACTTTCGCGAACAATGCGCGATGCCGGTTTTCTTCACCGTGCCCACAAAATCTTGCCAATATTCAATTCACAAAAGCTTGACTAAACTCAATGAGCGCGCCGCAGAAACGTGGAAAATAAACTTGTGCCGCCGAGATGGATTCGATTGCCGATCTTGGCCGCTTGGTCGTTATACGGCGCACAGACGACAGGATTGCCTTGTGGTTCCAGGAAGGCTGCTTTTAGGTAACCCGGTTGTCACCCGAGAATAACGAAGGTCGATTCACCAACGCTCAACGGCGGGAATAGAGTCCATGATCATGCGCGACAATACAAAATCCATGTGGGCTGACGCATTGGAAATGCTGGAACAGGCCGATAGGCTGCAGCGTCAGTTCTTTCAGGTAAGCCAGGCGCGGACACGCGGCCCGACGTGGGAGCCGCCGGCAGATATTT
>PKWO01000287.1 GCA_003132085.1 Oxalobacteraceae bacterium
GCAAGATGCGCAGCAAACACCTGTCATTCTCGCAAGTGCTGGACGTATACGGTTTTCGTATTGTGGTCGACAGCTTTGCCAATTGCTACGTGGCGCTGGGAACCCTGCATGCGCTTTACAAACCGATGCCGGGCAAGTTCAAGGACTACATCGCCATCCCCAAGCTGAACGGCTATCAGTCACTGCATACGACTCTGGTCGGCCCGTATGGCACGCCGGTTGAATTCCAGGTGCGTACGCAGGAAATGCATCGCGTCGCCGAATCGGGTGTGGCCGCGCACTGGCTGTATAAGAATGAAGAAGGCGGCATCGGCGATTTGCAGCAACGTACCCATGCATGGCTGCAGTCCTTGCTCGACATTCAAAAGCAAACCGGCGATTCGGCGGAATTTCTCGAACATGTCAAGGTCGACCTGTTCCCCGATTCGGTTTATGTATTTACCCCGAAATCGAAGATCATCGCGTTGCCGCGCGGCGCCACCGCACTCGATTTCGCTTACACCATCCATACCGATATCGGCGCTCATACCATTGACGTCAAGATCAATCATGAGCAGGCGCCGTTGCGCACCGAATTGCACAATGGCGACATCGTCGAAATTATTACCTCGCCGACTTCGCGCCCAAGCCCCAACTGGCTCACTTTCGTGCGTACCGGCAAGGCCCGTTCGGCGATCCGTCACCACTTGCGCACGATCAATCTGACCGAATCGACGGAGCTCGGCAAGCGCCTGCTATCTCAGGCAATGGTCGCGCTTCAACTCGATCCGGGGTTGCCGGACACGCTGGCCGAAAGATTGCTGAATGAGTCCAGCGCCAAATCGCTGGAGGAATTGTACGCCGACATCGGCGTCGGCAAACGCATGGCGGCGCTGGTTGCGCGGCATGTGCTCGGCCTGGTGGAAGGCGATCCGACACTGCATGCGCCGCCAAATGATGCCAACAGCAACGCAAAACCCAACAAGCTGGACCCGGTCATTATTTATGGCAGCGAAGGCGTGGCGGTCCAACTCGCGCCTTGTTGCCTGCCGATACCGGGCGACGACATCATCGGCCAATTGAAGCGCGATCAGGGGATTACCGTGCATACGCTGGATTGCGAAACCGCTCGGCGTCAGCGCACCAAGGAGCCGGACCGGTGGATCGACGTGGTGTGGGGTTCGGACTTGAACCGCCGTTTCGATTGCCGCATCATGCTGCTGCTGAAGAATGAACGAGGCGTGCTGGCCCGCGTTGCCGCTGAAATCGGCGAATCCGACGCGAATATCACGTTCGTTGGCATGGACGATGACAAAGATCAATTACTTACGCAGTTACGGTTTACCGTGCAGGTCGAAGACCGCATCCATCTGGCGCGCCTGATGCGCAATGTACGGCGCATACCAGGTGTTACGCGTTTATTGCGCGAACGTAGCTAAGCCTCTACCGGGGCGCCGGATAAGTTACTGCGAGTATTTGCAATTCTTCCATTCCGGCCGGCGTCTGCAGGCTCACTGAATCTCCTTCATGCGCCTTCGTCAGCGCGCGCGCGACCGGCGAAACCCAACTGATCTTGCCATTCAAAGGATCGAGTTCGTCAATGCCGAGTATGGTCACCGTATGCTGCAGGCCGGCCTGATTCTCGTAAGTTACCGTAGCGCCGAAAAATATCTGGTCGCTGCCAAAATGGACGCTCGGATCGACCACTTCGGCCAAATCCATCCGCTTGGTCAGGAAGCGGATGCGGCGGTCGATTTCACGCAAGCGCCGCTTACCGTAAATATAGTCGCCGTTTTCCGAGCGGTCGCCGTTGGAGGCCGCCCAATGGACGATGCGCACCACCTCCGGCCGCGCGACATCAATCAGTTGCAGCAGCTCGTCCTTGATGCGCTGGTAACCTTGCGGCGTGATGTAATTTTTTGCGCCGGCTGGAATTGCCGGCAACGCGGCATCCGACTCGTCGTCGTCGTCGTCGCTTTCCTTCACGAATGCTTTATTCATATGCTATTCGCGCGTTTGCATGGGACGCTCATTGCACCTGCCCTACGCGCTTCAGGAACTGCGCGCGACGCTGTCGCTCCACTCAAACGCTGCGACCTCCATCTCAACCATGTCATCGCTCGTCAAGTTCAATTTTCGCAGCGCCGGCCTCAACATGGGGCCGGATTCCTGTACCCGCTCTATGTATTCGACCAGTTTGAGCATATCGCCGAACACGCCTTGCCGCGACAGCAGCGCATCGCGCACCTCGGCGGCAACCGGCATCTGCTCCAGTATATTCTCCATCGGCAAACTGAACAACGTGTCCATCAAGGACATGATACCGACCGTAAAAGCTCGGTCGGCCATGCCGCGCTCACCGGGATTCACTCTCTGTGCCATCAGCTCCAGCAATTTGCCGCGCGTGGTTGCCAACAGCAACAGCGGTGAAATGGTGTGGCGCGTCTTATCGGATTCCGCATACAACATGATCTGCAGCCAGCGATACAACTGGCGCCGGCCAAGCACGTTTAGCGCCTGTGCCAACGAATCTATCGGATGAATGACACCCTCGGCAGGCGTATTGACCAGGCGCAGCAAGGTAAGCCCCAGCGCAGCGTTGTGCTTGATGCTCCGCTCCAATACCGAGGTGTCGGCATCGGCGTCCAGTTGCGCGATGATCTGCATGATCGCCACTTGAGACGGCGCCAATTTTTTGCCGGTCATGATGACCGGCTTGGCAAAATAATAACCTTGAAAATAATCGAATCCAAGTGATAGACAAAAGTTGAATTCCTCGATGTTCTCGACTTTTTCAGCTATCGTTCGTTTACCGGCATCCTTGAAACGGCTATGCAAAGCGGGAATGTCTTCACGCTTCATGTCTGCAATATCGATCTTGATGATGTCGACATAAGGCAGCAATTGACGCAGTTCCTCGGTTTCCTCAACGATGTCATCCAGTGCGAATTTGTACCCGGAATCTCTCAACGCGACCACCCGTGCGACGACTTCAGGAGTTACCTTAACGGTTTCGAGTATCTCCAGAATAACCTTGTGGCAAGGCAGAAATTTGACGAAGTCACTCATCAACACCGCCTCGTCAATGTTGAAAAAGCCGAGCGAGCCGCCGATCACGTTTTCCAGGCCAAGCTCGGACGCATGAGCGATCACCGAGGCGGTCGCCGACAAATCGTCGACGACATTTGCCGTGTCGCTGCCTGCACGGCGAAACAACAGCTCATAGGCGTACAGCCCCTGATCGCGATTCAATATCGGCTGTCGCGCAAGGAAGAACTCTTCCGCCCGCGTTGAAGGAAGTGCAGTATCGAGATTGATATCAGAAATCATATAGATATTTGCCGCCAGCTCATTATTCGGAAAACCGCCTGCCAACTCTTGCCGCCGGCTGGTGCGCATTGTTTTGCGCGGATCGGCCACGTCGCCTGACAGTATTGTACTTTCTCTTTCGCCGCGCGTCCCTATTTTGACGTCTTGCGGTCATGCCGGGCTCAACCGGTGTGGCGAGTCGCGCTAAGTGAAAAAGATGATGGGCTTTTGCGTCAGCGCCAGCGCCGGCAAAACCTAAACCCGCCGGGTTCCAGTATAGCGCGCAACGGTCTGCCCGGACTCCAGCGTAAAACCGGCTCCGCTATCGGTTCCCAGCGTAGCGACCAAATAGGGCATCAAGTCGCGCAACACCGGTTCCAATGTCCACGGCGGATTCAGCACGAACATGCCGCTGCTGTGCAGGCCGAATCCATCCGGCGACGGCGTGCTGATCGACAACGTGACATTGAGCCAGCCGTTGGCGGACAGGCGCTTGAGTTGGTCGGGAAACTGGCGCGACTCCATCCGCTGCAGCACCGGATACCATACCGCATACGTACCGGTCGCAAAACGCTGCAAGGCGTCGGTCAGGGTATCCTTGACCCGCCGGTAATCGCCCTTGTCTTCATATGGCGGATCAATCAGAACCAGTCCGCGGCGCGACGGCGGCGGCAGCAATGCCTTGAGGCCCAAAAAACCGTCGGTCTTTTGAATCATCACGCGTTTGCCGCGCGTGGTGGGCCGTTGCCCTTGCGCGGCCGCATGCGCTTCGAGTTTGCGGAAGTTTTCACTCAGGATTTTGCTGTCACTGGGATGCAGCTCGAACAGACGCAAACGATCCGCCTCGCGCATGACCTTGTCCGCACAGTAGGGAGAACCCGGGTAATAGCGCATCTTGCCGCTCGGATTGAGCGACTTGATCAGTTGCACATATTCAGCCACAGGAGGCGGCAGGTCCTTGCGCTCCCACAATTTGCTGATCCCGGTTTCATATTCGGCATTCTTCGCCGCATAACCATCGTCCAGTGCATACACGCCGGCACCAGCATGCGTGTCGATGTACATATAAGGGGTGTCTTTTTGATTCATGTAGCGCAGCAGTTGAATCGTGACGATGTGTTTCAGTACATCAGCGTGATTGCCCGCGTGAAAGGCATGGCGGTAACTCAGCATAGGGGATATCTATCTCGGCAAGGAGAAACAGCGTGGGCGAACCCGTATTTTAACCATTTCCCGCGTCAATAGACGTGATTGACCATAGGTGTTCGCATTTATCGACAAACGGAGCGAACTTGCTCGCCGAATTTATCTTTATTGCAATATTGTAATCGTCAAAAAAAACCGCACCCTTTTGGGGGTGCGGCGTCTCTTTCGCGAATCTATGCACTATCCGTGCTTTTCTTTTCGGCAACCGGTTGCGCTATTGGCTTAGGCAACTTTCTTTTCGAAGAATTGCTCGTCTTCGGTCGAACCGTGCAGCGCGGTGGTCGACGATTGGCCTTGTTGTATCGCTTGGGTAACCGCATCGAAATAACCGGTACCGACTTCACGCTGATGCTTGACCGCCGTAAAGCCTCTATCGGCAGCGGCAAATTCAGCTTCTTGCAACTCGACGAACGCCGACATATTGTTGCGGGCATAACCGTGCGCCAGGTTGAACATCGAATAATTCAAAGCATGGAAACCAGCCAGGGTAATGAACTGGAACTTGTAGCCCATCGCACCCAGCTCTTTTTGGAATTTGGCGATGGTCGCATCGTCCAGATTTTTCTTCCAGTTGAACGAAGGCGAGCAGTTATACGCCAGCATCTTGCCGGGGAACTTGGCATGCACCGCGTCGGCAAACTTCTTGGCAAAAGCCAAATCCGGCTTGCCTGTTTCACACCATACCAAGTCCACATATGGCGAATAAGCCAGTGCGCGTGAAACCGCTTGATCGAGTCCGGGACGGGTCTTGAAAAAGCCTTCGACCGTGCGCTCGCCGGTACAGAATGCCTTGTCGTTGGCGTCCACATCCGACGTCAATAGATCCGCCGCTTCGGCATCGGTACGCGCAATCACCAGAGTCGAGGTGCCCATCACGTCGGCTGCCAGACGCGCCGCATTCAGTTTCTCCACCGCTTCACGGGTAGGCACCAACACTTTGCCGCCCATGTGTCCGCATTTCTTGACCGATGCCAGTTGATCTTCGAAGTGAACGCCGGCAGCGCCCGCATCGATCATCGACTTCATCAATTCATAGGCATTCAACACACCGCCGAAACCGGCTTCAGCATCGGCCACGATAGGTGCGAAGAAATCAATATCGTTTTTGCCTTCCGACCATTGAATCTGATCTGCGCGCTGGAAGGTGTTGTTGATGCGCTTGACCA
>PKWO01000510.1 GCA_003132085.1 Oxalobacteraceae bacterium
ATTGAAATATTGCTGGTCGATGATAATGCCCTGGTTCGGGCGGCGGTCAACAGACTCCTTGATCGGCTGGATGATTTCGCCGTTATCGCCGAAGCTGCAAATATTGCGGAGGCGATGGAAGCGCTGGAACGTACAATGCCGACAGTAGTAGTGACCGATCTCAGCATGGGTTTCGACAATGGATTGGATCTGGTGCGAGCTCTGAAAGAGCGGGTTTCAGGGACGGGCACCATTGTTTTAACCGTGCATTCGTCTGAGGCAATCGTTGCCGAAGCACTCAAGTGCGGTGCGTCTGCCTATGTACTGAAAGAAGAGGCGCCAGAGGAACTGGAAATTGCGATCCGCGCGGTGGTTCGAGGAGATATCTATCTGAGTGCGGCCGTGTCGAAAAAAATGATCAAGTGGTTTTCCCATTCCCCCAATTCTGTTCGGCCTGTTCTGCCGTCGTAGACTACAAGGTACGCCATCCCGCGGTTGATCGTGCGTCGGCAAGACAATCGGCATCAAAGCGGTAGTTGACTGCCCATTTTTGTCTGAAAATCCACATGCACACTGCTTTCCATCCCTTCGATAGACGTCGCTGAATGGATGAAAGCGCTACACGCTCGCTGGAACGTGCGGACGGATGCCTGATTTTTTTGGTTTGCACAGCAACACCTTCCTCCTAGCTGGCACGATCCTGCGTTGTTTTCAGTGTTCCGCTGGAACACCCTTCCTGCCCGCCAGCCACCCATCCGCCCAAACGCACCATCGGGCGAGTTTAATAGCCGTTTCTTGGATAAAAGGTTGCTGATCACGGCAAATGATTTCCATTGAGAAACAAAAAATCACAGATATTAAGCTTTGTCTATAGGATATTTTCCTAGTTGTAGTAGAGAAATATACCTATATTTTTCACGCTGCCTTCTCTTTAGACTCGGTCTGAAATTAGCAGTGACGCAGGTCTTTGCGATGGCGTGCGTCGGCATAACCCGCCTGGCTACGTTAGTCGCAAAAGCCAAGGCTCACCTCACTCAATTCAGTTCGATGCATGCGGCTTGGAAAGCCGACTCATGCGGCGAACCGTGGTAGTACCGTCCTCCGCCAAGTTTTGGCATTCGCCGCAACTTGGTTCTTGGGCTTTAGTTGCCCTTTCAGTCAATCGAGGCTATCGGGTCTGATTGTTATTTAACTTAAATGGAGCTCATGATGGCCCTAGTCAAGAAATTATCCTCCGTAGCTCTTGCCGCTACTTCTGAAGGTACCAAGTCATCCGCCGCATCCACTCGCGACGCAGAGGCCCAGCGCAAGAGGGCCCGGACGCTCGGTAAGCAACAGCAGGCGGCCGAGCGCATCGCCGCTGCTACGGGGCAGTTGTCGTCCGGCATTAACCAGGCGGCCTCCGCCGCCGAGGAATTGAAGCGCGCAGCCGACCTGATCGCCTCCGGTGCCGAAGTGGCCTCCGGCGCGGCGCAGGAATCAATGGCCGCCTTCAAGCAGGTCATCGGCGCCATCGCCCTCCAGTTGCAGAACGCGGACATCAGTCAGACCAAGGCGGAGGTCTCTCAGACTTTGGTCGCCAAAACTTCTGCGGACGTCGCCAGCCTCATTACCAACGTCGCCGTGGCCGGGCAACGCCAGATTGCCTCGGTGGCGATGGTGGTGGAGCTGGAAAAGCAGGCCGCCAACATCGGCGACATCGTCAAGGCGGTGGCGCGCATTGCCGACCAGACCAATCTGCTGGCCTTGAACGCGGCCATTGAGGCCGCCCGCGCCGGCAAGCACGGCAAGGGTTTCGCCGTGGTTGCCGACGAGGTGCGAACCTTGGCTGAGACCTCGGAGAAGAGCGCCAAGCAGATTCAGGAACTGGTGGGCCAAATCCAGCACGATGTCAAGGCCATCGCCGACGGCATCAACACCTCAGCCAAGGCCATCGAAGGTGAAGTCGAGAAAGGCAAGGTCATCACCCTGCAGCTCGAACAGATTCGCACGGACGTGATTGAAGTGGTGCGCGGCATCACGGAAATCGCCACCGGCGCCAAGCAGTCCGACGCCGCCGCCCAGCAGGCGCTCAAGGGGTCGGAAGAAATTGCCGCCGCCGCCGTGGAGCAATCCGCCGCAGCCGAGGAGACGGCCAAGACCGTCCAGGAGCAGTCCCAGGCACTGGCCGAATCCGAGCAGGCGACGCAAGCTATGTCGGAACTGGCCGAGGACCTGAAGAATTCCACCGACGTGGCCAAAAGTGCCGAAGAGGTGGCGTCTTCTGCCGAGGAACTCTCCTCCGCCGTGCAGGAAATCAACCGCGCCAGCGCCCAGATCATGTCGGCCATCGAACAGATCCGCAAGGGCGCACAGACATCCGCGGCGGCGTGCGAAGAATCCGCAGCAGCGGTCAGCCAGATCGAAAAGGGCGTGGAGGTGGCGCAACAGCGTGCCACGGACGGCGGCGAGAAGGTGAAGAACGTGCTGGCAACACTCGCCATCAACAAGACCTCGGTGGATGAGTTGATCGACGGTATTACCTCTTCGGTCATGGGCACGCAGGACAGTATCAAGCAGGTAAAGGATCTGGAGCAGGTGTCGCGGCGCATCAACAAGATTGTCGAAGCCATCACCACGGTGTCCATCCAGACCAACATGCTGGCGGTCAACGGCTCCATCGAAGCGGCGCGTGCCGGCGAGTTCGGCAAGGGCTTCGTCGTGGTGTCCACCGACATTCGCAACCTTGCCCGCGACTCGGCGGAAAACGCCGACCGCATCAAGGACCTGGTGAAAGCGGTGCAGGACCAGATCGCTGCCGTTAGCACCGATCTTGATGACATCGTCAAATCCGCCCTCAGCGAGGTGGAAGGGGCCAAGGCCTCGACTGCCAACCTGGTTCAGATCGAAGCCGACATCCTCGTGGTCGATCAGGGGACACGAGAAATTCTTGCGGCGTCCATGGAAATTGCCACGGCCATCGGTCAGGCGAAGCAGGGGATCGAGCAGATTTCCACTGCCTCTCAGGAAGCCGAGAAAGCCGCCACCGAGGCCGCCGGCGCCGCTACGCAGCAATCCAAGGGCGCCGAGGAGTTGGCCTCCGCCATCGAGGAGATATCTTCTCTTGCCGACGAACTGCAAAGTGCAGCATAAGGGGACGCCATCATGACAACAGAAACA
>PKWO01000559.1 GCA_003132085.1 Oxalobacteraceae bacterium
CGTTTCGGCCAAAGGCAACACGATACACATCGCCGTTGCCGCTTGGCCGTGGGGCGCCTATTTGGGTGAAGATGGCTTGGCGAAAGGCATTCGCGTCAAAACCTCGTCTTTTGCCCGCCACCACGTAAACGTCTCGCTGGTGCGCGCCAAGGCCTGCGGTTACTATGTCAATTCGATCTTGGCCAACCAGGAGGCATTAACCGACGGCTACGATGAAGCCTTGTTGCTGGATACCGAAGGTTATGTATCGGAAGGCTCCGGGGAAAATGTATTTATTGTCAAGAACGGTAAACTATACACGCCGGACCTGGCGTCCTGCCTGGATGGCATTACCCGCGACGCCGTGCTGACCATGGCCCGCGACTTAGGCATCGAAGTCATTGAAAAACGCATTACCCGCGACGAAATGTATTGCAGCGATGAGGCGTTTTTTACCGGCACAGCGGCCGAAATTACGCCGATCCGCGAACTCGACAATCGCCAAATCGGCGAAGGCAAACGCGGCCCGATCACCGAAAAATTGCAATCCCTGTTTTTCGATGTGGTTGCCGGAAAAGCACCGCAATATCAACACTGGCTGACCCTGGTTTAGCCGGAATTACACGCGAATTACACCGTCAACTAAAGAGTCTGGAAAGTATCATGAGCGAAGTGAAACAGATGTTGCCGACAGTCGAACTGGGCAACCAGGACCTCCCTGCCTATTGTCCTAACCCGGCGATGCCGTTATGGTCGTCGCACCCGCGCGTCTACCTGGAGATGGACCATCACGGTGAAGCCAAATGCCCCTATTGCGGTACGCTCTACCGGCTCAAGCCGGGCACGGTGATCAAAAGCCATTAAGGTGAAGCTATCGATTGCGACCAGCCGCCTCCGCTTGTTGGAACTAGGACGCTGGTCGGTATTGTTGTGCCTGTTTTCGGTATCGATCAACAAGCCTGCCACCAATATTTTTATCGCCTTGGCCCTGCTCTGCGCTGTGCTGGGCGCGAGGTCGCGCGAACGCTTGATTGCCGCATGCAAGCAGCCGGTCGTCATCGGCGCCCTGGTATGGTTGCTGGCGCTGACTGCGAGCGCCTTGTATGCCCCTGCGGATTCGGAAACGTGGTGTGCGCTTGGCCTTGGAAAGGTGTTGGTCTATCCGCTGATTGTCGCCGCGCTGCTGGAAACCCAGCAATGGCGCACCCGCGCAATGCTGGCTTTCGGGCTGGGGGTATGCATTGTCCTGCTGATCTCCTGGGCTCAATTTATTGGCGTGGTCCCGCAACGCGACATCACGTTAAAGTTCCCCTCCTATCGCTATACGGTTTTCAAGGATTACACGCAACAAGGGATTGATTGTCTGATACTGGCAGCGATGGCGGCATCTTTTGCCCAGGTTGAATCGGTTCGCCGGCGTAAAATCATCCTGTGGGCCATCGCCGCGGCGGCCAGCATCAACGTCGTCTTCCTGCTGCAGAGCCGCACGTCTTACCTGATCGTCGTGCCGCTGCTGCTCTTTTGGGCATGGCGCCTGGCTGGCGGGCGGCACGCGAGTTGGCGCAGCATCGCGGTTGGACTGAGCATATTGGCGGCGTGTGCGGCAGTCGCGTTGATGACGCCACGCGTCCAGCAGCGTCTGATTCAGGCACAGCAAGATGTTTTATTGTATTCGGACAAGCGCGAAGCAACCCCGATGGGAATTCGTCTCGAGCTATGGAAACGAACGTTGCCGATCATTGCATCCGCACCGCTGCTAGGACATGGCTTGGGCCAGTGGAAAGCGGTATATGAAGCCGAGGTCAAAGACTTCCCCAACTATGATGACTTTAAAATGGGCCATCCGCATCAGGAGGCGATGCTGATTTTGTCGGAGCAAGGAATAGTCGGCTTGGCGCTCTACCTGACCCTGCTTGTATTGCTGGCCCGTTACATCAGGCGCTTGCCGCCGCCACAGCGGGATTTCTATGCGAGTCTATTATTGATTTACGTCGCCGCGAGCTTGCCGAATTGCCTGTGGGCCGATTTTTCGCATCGCAATGTATTCATGTTGCTATTGGCATGCATTCCGTTCTTGCCGAAGCAAGACCGCGATCCGCAGGCGCCGACCGCCAACCCATGAACCGCGTCGGCGACCAAGTGACGGTGGTTACGGTTACGTATGAAAGTGTCGCGCTGGCTGACGCATTGGCAACGACCCTGCAACGTTTTCAACACGTGATCGTGATTGACAACGCCAGCCGGGATGGCACGGCGGACGCCCTTTGCAGCCGCCTTCCGCATGCGCAAATCGTTCGCAATGCGGTAAATACCGGCTTCGGATGCGCGAATAACCAGGCGGTGGCGCTGGTCAATACACGTTACGCCCTATTGCTTAACCCGGATTGCGACATTCAGGTCGACGCACTTGAACGCCTGCTCGACACCGCCGACCGCTATCCGGCAGCCGCCATCGTCGCTCCCCAGGGGTGGCTCTCGCCGGAAACCGTACAGCCATCGTACCGCCAGGCATTTTTCGAGCACCGGCCGAAACAAGCGTACCGCATACCGGACGCCACCTGTTCCGCAAAATGGCTGCACGGCTGCTGCCTGCTGGTGCAGGTGGACGCATTCAGGAGATTTGGCGGATTTGACGAGCGCTTTTTCCTGTTTTACGAAGATGACGATCTTTGCCTGCGAGCATTAAAAGCTGGCTATGACTGCCTGCTTGAACCGCAAGCGCAGGTCCTTCACATCGGCGGCGCCTCCTCCGCACCGTCATGGCGTACCGACTTCTTCAAACAGTTTCATTTTTTTCGCTCGCGCCGCTTGATCATCGGCAAGTATCTCGGCAAAGCCGCCGCCTGGCGCTACAGTGCCAAAACTGTGTTGGCGGCACCGCTTGCAGTGGTACTCTATGCACTCTTGTTGCAGCGCAAACATGCGTTAAAATGGCTGGCCTGGGGTTGTTCGTCCTGGCTCAGGCCATTTCGTTAATCCTCCTTTATCACCGATCACATGGCTAAAGTACGCAAACTGTTGGGAACGGCGGAAGATACGGAAGCAGCGTTTTATGACGCGATCGGCCGGGCCGACATCGATGCGTTGATGGTCTTGTGGGCGGACGAGGAAGACATTGTCTGCATCCATCCGGGAGCATCGCGTTTGATCGGGCACGCTGCCATTCGCGCTTCGTGGGAGGCTATTTTCGAGCGCGGCGGCGTACATATCCGCCCGAGACAACTGCGCATCACCCAAAATATGATGACCGCAGTGCACAACATCATTGAAGAAATCAATCAAGCCGACAATGCCCATCAGGAAATACACATCGTCACCACCAATGTGTATTTGAAAACACCTCAAGGCTGGCGCATTGCCGTTCACCATGCGTCGGTGGCCCCAGGAGTAATGCATGGCGAACAATCCGCCGGCGCCACGCTGCATTGATGAAATCGATAAACTATACCGCGCCGCGCTGGCTGCCCGGCGGCCATTTACAAACGATTTATCCGGCCAAATGCGTTACCGCGCCGGCCGTCGCCTATCGGCGCGAGCGCTGGGACGCGCCTGACGGCGATTTTATCGACGTCGACTTTATAGACGGCCTCCCGCAGCAACCATTCATCGTCATGTTCCACGGTTTGGAGGGGTCTTCCGACAGCCACTATGCGCGGGCACTGATGGCGCACATCGCCTCGCTCGGATGGTCGGGCGCGGTTCCGCACTTCCGCGGCTGTTCCGGCGAATTGAATCGCGCGCCGCGCTTCTATCACTCCGGCGATGCGCAGGAAATTGACTGGATCTTGCGCCGCCTGGCAAATACCCGCAAGAACGACCAAAGCGGAAAATTCTATGCGACCGGCGTATCCCTCGGCGGCAACGCATTATTGCGTTGGCTGGGCGAATCGCAACATCAAGCGGAGATTGTCGATGGCGCCTGCGCGATTTCCGCCCCGCTCGATCTGGCGGCCGGCGGCGCTGCACTCTCGCGTGGCTTGAATCTCATCTATACCCATGTGTTTCTGCAAACCCTGAAGCCCAAGTGCTTGCAAAAACTCACGCAATTCCCCGGTTTGTTCGACCGTGAAAGCATGTTGCGCGCCCGTGATTTGTATGCATTCGACAATGTCGTCACTGCGCCCTTGCACGGCTATCGGAACACCGACGACTACTGGCATCGCGCAAGCGCCAAGCATGTGCTGTCCGACATTACCGTGCCCACGCTGGTGCTGAACGCGCGCAACGACCCGTTTCTGCCGAAACATTATCTGCCGAACGACGCCTCGCGCCATGTGACGCTGGAGTATCCGCTGCATGGGGGGCATGTCGGGTTTGCCGCCGGCGCAATGCCCGGTCACTTGAATTGGCTGCCTGAGCGGATAGTGAATTTTTTGACGGCGGACAAGTAATCCAGCGTGGCTTGGAACGTTTTTTTCGAATAACTCCATGCGCCGGCATGGCCGCAGCCGCATAGTCATTTCGACTTCTTTAGCTCCTCCTGCTCATCATTCCATCGGGTCTTGAACTCGCGTTCGCGCGCGTCGATGACCGCATTATCGTAAAACGACGCATCCGGCGCTTTGCGCGCAAGCGATAGCTGCTCGAGCGCCGACAGCAGGCTGCTGGCCAGCGCGTATGACTCGGCGAGCGCCATGTGCTGCAATGCCTGCTTGCCCTCTGCCGCATAGGCCTTGGCCAGGCGATCCTGAATTTGCGGCTCTTGCCGATAAAGCTGAGCCTGATCGCGCAGGTAGATGACCGCATCGCTGTTGCGGCCTTGCGCCATCAGGCAATCCGCATATTGCCGCGCAATGCCGCGTGAAATGGGAAATTTTTCGCGTGCAAGCGCTGCCAGCCTGGCCGCTTCGTCCGGATGGCCGGCCGCCAGCGCGATATCGATCTCCAGGCTGTCCAGGATCGATTCATAGGTCGGCTGCATTGCATTCGGCGGCAGCGGCACGCCCCGCGCCGCCATTCGCGCCTCTTGCAGCAACTTCTGCGCGTTATCGAACGCCCCCTGCTTGAGCGCGACGAAAGCCAGGCCGTACTTCGACGGAACCAGTTGCGAACGGGCATTTTGCGCGAGTTGATCGTCAAAAAAAACGGCCGCGTCGCGCAAGCCTTGCGTACTGTCGTCTTGCAACACACGTAGTCGTGCCCGAATCAATTGAAAATCCAGACTATCGCTATGCTGCCTATAAGGGAGACTGCGGATGCGGGCCTGCATATCGGCGATGCGTTCGGTAGTCATCGGGTGATTCTGCAAGAATGCCGGCACTTCGCTGTACACACGGGTGGCCCGCTGCATGCGGCCAAAGAATGAAACCATGCCGGAAGTGTCATAACCAGCAATCGACAATATTTGCAATCCGACGCGGTCGGCCTCGCGCTCGGCATCGCGGCTGAAACTGAGTTGTCGCTGGATCGCCAAACCTTCTCCCCCCATCATCAGCGCGCCGGCAGCATCCGGACTGGAACGCGAGGCAAGTACCGCCAGCGCCAATGCCGCCAACGGAATCAGCGCGTCCTGGCGTTGCTGGCTCAGCATGCGCGCAATATGGCGTTGCGCAATGTGGCCGATTTCATGCCCCAGCACGGCGGCCAACTCCGACTCGCTCTGCGCCGCCAGCACCAATGCCGAATGCACGGCAATGAACCCGCCCGGCAACGCAAATGCGTTCAGCGTTGGATCGCGGACCGCAAAAAATGAAAATTCATAGTTGGCTTCTCCGCGCACCTCCGGCTTTGCCTCTACCAGGTTATTGCCCAGCATGTTCAAATACTCGAGCAGCGGCGCATCGTCGAGATAGTCCGGGTCGCGCCGAATTTCACGCATGATCTCCTCGCCGACTTTGCGTTCCATCAACGGCGTCAGCTCCCCGCGCTCGCTGTCCCCCAATGTCGGCAGGTTTTGGGCGCTTACAGTTGGCGACAACGTGACGGGGATTGCGCAAGACAACGCGATCAAGACCGGCAGAAGAGCTCGTCGCACCATGCTATTCAACTATCATTCGTGACATTTCCATTTGGGTATTTCCAGAGTGATATGATACCTGCACTCAGTAATCGTTAACGATTCAGGAAGTTTGTGACCTATGAATACCCCCAAAAAGCAAGATTTTCCACGCGCGGACGACTTAGTATTGACCCATTTTGATGCCGCAGGTCAAGCGCATATGGTCGACGTCGGAAACAAGCAAGAAACCCGGCGCGTCGCCATTGCCGAAGGTTCGATAACAATGCGGCCTGAAACGCTCGCCATTATTGCATCCGGCAGCGCGAAGAAGGGGGACGTGCTTGGCGTCGCCCGCGTCGCCGCGCTGATGGCGGCCAAACGCACACCCGACTTGATTCCGCTTTGCCACCCGATTGCATTGACCCGCCTGGCAGTCGACTTTGCGCTGGACACTGCACATTCAAGCGTGATCTGCACGGTCGAAGCGGAAGCCTTCGGCAAGACCGGCGTCGAAATGGAGGCGCTTACCGCTGTGCAAATCGGCCTGCTCACGATCTACGATATGTGCAAAGCAGTCGACCGCGGGATGGTAATGACGGATGTGCGTGTATTGGCGAAGCGTGGGGGAAAGTCTGGCGACTGGGTGGCAGAACGCCCGTCTGCACGCGTTGACCAAGAATAAGCTTACCTGCTCGGCAACGGCTATACAAATAAGCACGACCGGTTAGGATGACCAAAAATGGCAACGAGATAGGTATTTACCATCTTGCTCGACCAAAATCGTCACTATGTGACATTTTTTGGCACAATTCAGTCAACCGATTAAGCGCTCCATTCGTCGTTTCCTTGCGGGAAAAATTCCCTTTGGTCAATAAGACAATGGCAGTGTGGCGTAATTGACCTCACTCGCACCAGAAAATATTTCCGCGAAGGAATTTTATTTCTACCCTGGCACAAAATTTGCGCGTTCCGGCGGGTCAACTCACCGCTTTGTTTGTCCCATTGTATTTTTATAGGAATTTAAATGAAAATGTCATCTATCCCCCGTAGCAGCAAAACGCTGCAACAAGGCTTTACCCTGATTGAATTGATGATTGTCGTCGCCATTATCGGCATTTTGGCTGCCGTTGCGATTCCCGCTTACCAAGACTATACGGTCAAGGCGAAAATACAAGAAGCCGTCAGCCTGGCCAGCCCAAGCATGACCGCCCTCGGGGTTGCCTGCAGCTCCCAGAGCCCCAGCACGTTGACCAACACCGCGAGTCCTAACTCGCTCGGCCTGCCTATCGATACAAGCATTGCCGGCACATACACACAAAAAGTCGACACAAGTGGTACCTTCGCTACTACCCTAGTCGTCACTATTACGATGAATGCAATCGGCACGTCGGTTACAAACGGCCAAACTATCATTTACACTGGCACATGCGGCCCTGCCGGCTTGAAATGGATAGTTGACCCTGCCAGTACCGTTCCCGCCAAATATCTTCCAAAGGTCTGATATAGGATCGCAGCAATAAAAAAAGGGGGCTATAAGCCCCTTTTTTATTGCTGCGTTATCAGATATGCAAAACCGGTTCGAGTGACCAAAAACGGTGGCAAGACAGGTATCAGCTTCAGCCATCGACCAAAATCGTCACCATGTTACATTTTTTGACATGAGTCAGCCAGCCGAGTAAGCTTTCCCTAATCGCCCCTCTACTCGCTAAAAAGACTTTTGGTGGATAACGCCGCGGTGACGCGATAATTTACTTCGATTGCAGCAGAAAATTTGCCAACCAAAAATTTGCCGCCACGCTTGGCGCAGAAATTGCGTGCTAAGCGTTGCCGCATCGCAGAACTGTTTGTCCCATTGTATTTTTATAGGAGCTTGAAATGAAAATGTCACCCGTCCGCCCTAGCCATAAAACGCTGCAGCAAGGCTTTACGCTGATTGAATTGATGATTGTCGTCGCGATTATCGGTATTTTGGCCGCCGTTGCGATTCCGGCTTACCAAGACTATACGGTCAAGGCGAAAATCCAGGAAGCCGTCAGCCTGGCCAGCCCGAGCATGACCGCCCTCGGGGTTGCCTGCAGCTCCCAGAGCCCGAGCACGTTGACTAACACCGCGAGCCCTAACTCCCTT
Organism: Oxalobacteraceae bacterium; assembly: GCA_003132085.1. Lineage (GTDB taxonomy): Bacteria > Pseudomonadota > Gammaproteobacteria > Burkholderiales > Burkholderiaceae_D > PKWO01. The sequence goes on from PKWO01000559.1 coordinate 8,045, forward strand.
GGCCTGCCTATCGATACAAGCATCGCCGGCACATACACACAAAAAGTCGATACAAGCGGTAGCTTCGCTACTAACCTAGTCGTCACTATCACGATGAATGCAATCGGCACGTCGGTTACAAACGGCCAAACTATTATTTATAAAGGTACCTGCGGCGCTGCCGGCTTGAAATGGGCAGTTGACGCTGCCAGTACTGTTCCTGCCAAATATCTGCCAAAGACCTAATCTCGGATAGCAGCAATAAAAAATGGGGCGATACGCCCCATTTTTTACATTTAGCCGAAAGGCTTGCGTCAACCCACCAAAAATATTATTTATGGCATCGCATGCGGGAAAGCACATCTTGCGCGGTACGGTAGCTGTCTTGCTGTTGCTCGCGCTGGTCATCGCCTATATAGCTTATCAACCGGGCATGTCCGGCACCTTCGTGTTTGACGACAATCCCAATATCGTCAATAACGCCAGTATCGCGATTCAGGATTTACACCCAGATACCCTGACACGAGCAGCATTTTCCAGCAGCAGCGGACCGCTGCGGCGCCCGCTCAGCATGCTCAGTTTCGCGGCCAACTATTACGCCACCGAATTCAATCCTTTCTATTTCAAGATGACCAATCTGGTCATTCACCTGGTCAATGGACTAGGTATTTTTGTGCTCAGTTTCATGCTGCTGGCTATTTATCGCAAACGTTTCGAACCCGGTTTGACGACTTGGCATCTCCAGTCGATCAGTCTCGCCGTTGCCGCTGCCTGGCTGCTACACCCGTTCAACCTGACCAGCGTGTTATATATTGTGCAGCGGATGACCAGTTTGTCGGCGCTGTTCACCATCTGGGGGCTCGTGCTTTTCCTGTGGGGCAGAACCCGCTTGCTGGAAGGGAAAACCGGCATTCTGCTGATTCTTGTCAGTCTGCTCGTCTTCACGCCGCTGGCTGCATTGAGCAAAGAAACCGGCGCCTTGATGCCGGCCTTCATGCTACTCATCGAAATTACCTTGTTTAACCTCCAGACCGAAAAACCTTCGGGCCGCCAATTCATGTTCGGCTTCTTTATAGTCACGGTAGCGCTTCCTGCGCTCGCCGTTGTGGCTTTCGTCGCGAGCCACCCTGCTTGGCTGCCGTCCAGTTACCTCGGCAGGAGTTTCACGCTGACCGAGCGCATGATGACCGAGGCCAGAGTACTGTGGTTTTATTTACATCAGATCGTTTTACCGAATATCGCCGAGATGGGGCTGTTCCATGACGACATTGTCAACTCGCGCGGGCTGCTGAGCCCAGTCACCACGCTGCCGGCGATCATTGGCATAGCTGCATTACTCGCTGCGTCATGGGTTGCCAGGAAAAAAGCGCCGCTCATTACCTTCGGCATCCTGTTTTTCCTGCTTGGTCACGCGCTTGAGTCAAGCGTATTTCCGTTGGAAATAACCCACGAACATCGCAACTACCTGCCGATGTTCGGGATATTGCTTGTGATGTTTTTTTATCTGCTGTACCCGTTAAAATACATGGCGAATCTGCGCTTGCGCCAGGGTGTCGCGCTGCTCTTGATAGCGCTGTTTTCCTACGACACATGGTCGCGCGCAACCACCTGGTCCAATCCATTCGATCTGGCCAAAAGCGAGGTTGAGCACCACCCCAACTCTGCCAGAAACAATACGGAAATGGGCAACAATTTTGCCAGCATCGCTACCCAGGATGCCGACATCACTGAAGCCTATTATCTTCAGGCACGCCATTATTATGAACAAACCGTTGTCTTGGACCCGAACTATACCAATGGGCTGTTTGGTTTGATCATAGTCAGTTCTGCCAGAGGCAAGGATATCGACCCGCTTTGGATTAGCGAACTGAAACAGCGGCTACGGTTCTCTCCTGCGGAGAACGACACCGGCACCAAGTTGACTCAATTGGTTAGCTGCCAGATGCAGCAAAAGTGCAAGCTCGCTAAGAGCGACCTCGAAGGATTGATCAACGCTGCGTTAAAAAATCCGACGGTTACCGGATCAAAGCGCGCACTGGTACTATCCAGCCTGAGCTATTATCTGGTCAACTTGGCCAAAGACTATCCGGCGGCACTTGAAGCGATGGATAACACCGTGGAAAGTGCCCCGCAAGAACTGCCATACCGGCTGACCCTGGCTCAATTTCTAGCGGCTTTGCGGCGCACCGAGGAAGCCAAAAATCAACTGGCAATATTGAAGCGCATGGATAGCCTGAAGACCTATTCCATACAAATTGCGGCGCAGGAAAAACGGATAGCCGAACAAGAAAATAATACCCGACACTAGATGGAGTATAGCCAAGTGGAAAGCATTTCCGTCATTCTTCCTGCCAAGAACGAGGCAGCCGCACTGGTCGCATTGCTGCCGCAATTGAGGCAGCAGTTTCCGCAGTGGGAGATTATAGTCGTCGACGACGGTTCGACCGACGATACGGTTTCGATATGCAATGCGCACCAGGTAACCGTCGTTTCGCATCCGTATAGCATGGGAAACGGTGCGGCAGTGAAGACCGGCGCTCGCGCTGCACACGGTGAAATTCTCGTTTTTATGGACGCTGACGGTCAGCACAAACCGCAGGATATTCCACGCCTGCTTGACGCGCTGTCAACCGGCTATGACATGGTGGTTGGCGCGCGCGATAGAACGTCACAAGCAGGGGCGCATCGGGCGTTCGCAAACGGCTTTTACAATCGTTTGTCAAGTTGGGTCGTCGGTCACAAAATCAAAGATCTTACCTCAGGATTCCGCGCGATTAGAGCGGCGAAATTTCGTAAGTTCCTGTATTTGCTCCCGAATGGCTTCTCTTATCCAACGACGATAACAATGAGTTTCTTTCGCGCTGGATTTACGGTTGCCTATGTTTCGATCATGGCGCCCAAACGCATAGGCCGTAGTCACGTTCGAATGGTTCGCGATGGCATCCGCTTCTTGTTAATTATTTTCAAAATCGGCACCTTGCATTCGCCGTTAAAGATATTCCTGCCCGTCAGTGTCGGCTTCTTTTTTCTCGGATTGTGCCACTACCTGTACACGTTCGTGACTATGCATCGTTTTACCAATATGTCAGCCTTGCTCTTCATTTCAGCGATGATTACCTTCCTGATGGGTCTGATGTCTGAGCAAATTACGTCGCTGAATTATAAAGACAGCGAGTAATCGCACCGGAAGCATGGAAAGTATGGAAAGCGCTGGAAACGGTTAGATCGGATTGCGTTGACTGTGCCAACGCAAATCGTTTCCTGGTACATCAACTGAACGCCATCCGCCATCTTGCGCCAATTTTCGCCCTCATTTGCGAGGAGGACGCTGTTGATACCGCCAACAACATTACGCTTAACATCAAAATACACACCGCGTCTACAAGACGTCCTGATGGCCAGACAATCAAATAATATAGAAGGGCTGCTGCCGTCGAGCTTGATAGCATAATGACGCCAACGTCTTGCAACAGCCATAGGGTATGCAGCCCTTTTACAAAGCGTCCGTGTACCTTTGGTAGCCAGAACAGAAAATATAATGCGTTCACTCCCACCCACGCATATCCTGCGCCAACCATTCCATAGTGCTGAGTTCCCCAAAGTATGGCGGGCATCAGAATTGCCAGCAGCAATACAGTGCCGATAATATGAAGCCGTAAATCCCCTTTGGCGAATTGCAGGTAGTAGGGGAACGCGCCCAACGCGACAATGCCATTTCCCACCGCATAAAGTGTCAGTACCGGCGCAACCTTATGGGCCAGATCAGCATTGCCGGTCCACACCCACAATACTTGCTCTGCAAAAAAACTCAAGACCAAGACCGCCGGGATGACAATCACACCGACCAATTGCGTACTCTCGCGATAGAGGCCAAGCAGCGCAAAGTGATTCTCCTCAGCGGAGAGCCTGGTCAGCCGAGGCAATAGGGCGATGCTGATGGGGTTGCTCAGCATGAAAATTCCGCTCGCCATCAATGTGGCGAGGGAAAAGTAAGCGTACTCATCTAAAGGCAAGAGTTTGGAAAGTAAGAGCTTATCGGATTGCATAAGCACCACCCACGTCAAATTCACAAACGCCATTGAAAGCGAGAATTTGAGTACGGTCCGCAGCGGCCCCCATCCCCAGTCCAAGTGATGGCCAAGGCTAATTTTAGGCAATAGCCGGTAAGTTTGATTGACAAGCAAAACTAACTCAATCGCCGTAATCACTAACTGGTATTCAAAGAACACCGTAGGACTTGTCCCGACAAAAATAAAAACCAACACCACAAGCAAGAACCGAACAGTCGCCAACATGACATTTAATCCACCCAGCCAAACCAGACGCTCGAAGCCGGTAATAGCGCCGCGGTAAAGACTGCTTACCCAGCGCACGCCGATGTTCAGCACCATCAGCGAAATACTCCGCTCGACCTCTTGCAGCGGAAGTTGCTGCACCTTGAGCCAACTGCCGGCTATGCTGCCGGACCCGAGAATCAAGGCCGCGCAGACAACCAATGCAATGCAAACGAATATTCCTTCCAGCGAACGCAATAGACGTCGCAACTGAAGTGCATCGGCCTCTGAACCTGTAACAAAGCGTGCTGTCTCCCGCGCCAAGGTCGGCGTAAGCCCCATATCGAACAACTGAAACCATGCCTGCAACATCGCGAAGAAGCCAATCAATCCATACGCTTCAACACCCATGTAGTGAACATAGATCGGCACCATAAATATGCCAATCAATGTCACATAGAACTGACTAGCGTAACTGGCAAGAATATTGCGCTTCAGCGACATGAAAGAACTTCCGCGTCATCGGTCATATATATTCTTGGGTGCACAGAGATATCCCTTCTTGTCGACCAGGAGGATTCGGAAGTTCCCTTATGTGGCACGGCAAGCATCCACGCTCGTAGGGTAGTTGCATGGGCGCTTACGTGCGACCACAGTTACCCGACTATGCGGATGCCGCGCGTGTCGGACCGGGCAGCCATGTCGCACACTATGGAGTGAGCCCACTTTCGGCTTCCACAAATATTCTGGCCTGAAAATATGCGCCAAGAATTGGTGCATAGGACAGCGGATGCAGAAACCGCAGCACATTATAATGGGGGATTAGTCTCACGTTGGAGATTCGGAATCCCGCCTTTTTCAGAAACATCACGTTGTCCTCGAGAGTTCGAACGGCAATATGTTCAGGAAATTGCTTCACAATTACGTTGTGTTTTTTCATGATTTCCAAGAAAAAACGCGCATTGGGGGTATGTAAGTAGAGTTTTCCACCGTCGACAAGAGATGTTCGCATGCTTATTAACATATCGAGCCAATCGTCGTCATAGACATGCTCGGAAATATCCATGGCAAAGGCGACGTCGAACGAACGTAGATTTTTTCGACAAAAATCCTGAATAGATGCACACTCGAATCGCACATTTTTTATGCGCAATTTGCGCTCTAATTCATTCCTTTTGATATTAGCAATGTCGATAAACGGCCGCGAAAAATCAACTCCTACGTAAGAACTCACCAGCGGCGCAATGTACTCCATCAGTGTACCGCTGCCACAGGCAAAATCCACGACATTATCTTGCGATTCAATGTCCATATTTGCGATGAGGCGTTCAAGCCGAAAAGGCACCTGCGTACGTTCAAACCTTTCGGCGTATTGATGCCCGTGCAATTCTTTCAGTTCTTCATGTGTTTTCATTGCGCTACATCCGAAAATTTAAACCGGCGTATCACGGATATTCGACCCAAAGCATTTGCATGAAGATCGTTGCACCGCATAGTGATCCTGATGATATGACCAAACCCGCCAGCGTTCCCCGCGAAATCGGGAATCCATCGTGCACACCCTCAAGAGCCATGTCGCACATTCATTGCGGCTGTCAAGGTGTTATTTCGATCAACCCACCTTCCATCTGCCCGCGCTCATCATCTATTTTTGTCAATATTTTTGCTTTGTCGCCCAGTCGCGCCATCGGATAGAGAGGGAGCCCAAAGGAAGGGCTGGCGAACGGTAACACGTAGGCAAATCGGCATTTTTTTATTCCCATGCCAAAATGCTTGTCGTCGTCGGATATTTTTGGAGGGACAAAACTCGCTCGGTCAGCTATGAGCGTAATAACGGTAGGTTTAATTGCAAATATACAATCACGGGCCGGCACGATTCGATCAACTTCATCAAGATGCCGAAATAAGCGCAACTGAAAACTCGCATTGGCGATTGCTTGTGTGCGACTCTCGCTATACCACTCCGCTCTGTGTTTAGCGAAAGCAAGCTCGTCAGGCGTCGCATCAAAAAAACGGCCGGCGTTGTATATCAATGTCGGCAACATGGAAATTATTAACGTCGCTGCCATGACGCCTGCCATCAGCACTTGGCTGCCCAAACCAGGCACGCATTGGAAAACTGCAGATAGCAGCAAGAAACCATTTGCGATCAATATGGGGTAGAGAACAAAGGAATATCGCATTGCTTCCTCCGGATGCGGCCATACAAAAAGCAGCGCCAAATACAAAAGAACATAAATCGCATCGAATCGCAGCGATTTCAGTCGATACAGCCATCCGCCAACGCATATCAGCCCAAAGCCCCAAATAATTTTGGGTAAAATATCGGAAAAACTTGTTCCGAGCCAAGCCGACTGCCACGCCACCAATATTGCACCGCTCTCGCGGCGCAATTGCAACATCAACCGTTGAACCGGATTGGATGAGTACACATCGAAAATATGACTGACGTAGGCGCCGGCACCGGTCTCGGAATGGCCGCTATAGCTTGCCCATATCGCAAATGGAAGAATAGCCGTGAGACCAAACAACAGAAAATGACGGGGACGTTTGTACAACAGGAAAAGGAGGAAAGCCGCCAAAAAAGGCAGGGAGGCGACACGCGTTAAGCTGGCACAAGCCACTAAAACCGCGCCCCAAAACCAAATCCGCGATGATGACGATGCTTCGGCGCGCGCAAGCAATGCGATAGCAGCCAAACTGAAAAAAATAAATGGAAACTCGGTCCAAATATTGAAGACCTGCAGCAAAGTTGACGGCATTAGCGCGAAAATCAATGCAATGACCGCACTCAGCCAAATTGGCAATAATTCTTTGCGCAGCCAAAGATACAGGGCTGTGGTCGCAGCTACCGCAAAAAATGCTACGATCAAATGTGCCGCAAGTAGATTATATCCACCGTCGACGGCCGCCAGCAGCCAAGGAAAGAGCGGCGGCGTAATAATCTGCATTTTGTAATCCAATACAGCGGACGAAGCTACATGGTAAGGCGAGTAATAACGCGCCATCAACAGGTACCCAGCGCTATCTCCTCCAAGTTCGGTAAGCTCGCTGCTCCAGACCAAGGCGGCATAGGCCATTGCCAGCAATAGGAAGCCGATTCCAACTAAAATGTTCGGAACACGTGAGCTGCTACGGTCATTTGGCGTCATGTATATGATTAAATTCTTCTCGAAACAATGGGGATGAAACGCTCTGCTCACCAAGTTGTTGACGCCCCCAAGCTGGCGGCCCGCACATCGTTGCGACACCGCTGATTGAATCCATCGTCTTGAAGTATCAGCGAAATTTACGGCTCGCGAATTATGTCGTAGTTTAGCGCCAATAAGATCGGCCGAAACCGCAACGGGACAATATCTATCATTGCAATTTTCCGCTATAAGTTACCAGGTGATCCACTATCATCGCGGAAGCAGATCTTTCGTCCGCCTGCATTGTCACCTCTCGAGTGGCATCCAGCGGCAACGATGTCAAAAATATCGTCAACGCCGCACTATCATAGTTACATAGCGTCGCAGTTGTACCGAGTCCTTCTTGGCGTTCAGTCGCTTTCCGCATGAGCAGGGTCGGTATGCCGAGGTAGGAAAGTTCTTCTTGATTGCCGCCACCATCGGTTATGACGAATCGCGCGCTTCGCATCATTTGCACAAAATCGGCGTACCCCATTCTAGGAGCCAATCGAATATGCGGGTTGCGTTCGAGCCGATCAAGCAGGCCAAATTGGGTCAGCTTTTTGCGCGTTGCCGGATGCAATACAAAAACAATTGGGAAACGGACCGCCGCTTGCTCGATCAATGCAACAATCTCAAATAATTTTCCGCTATTGAAAATATTCTCGAACCGATGGATTGATGCGATCCCATATTCGCCATCGAAAGGCGGCGAAATGCGACTGGCAAATGTCAGCATCAAGCGCAAGGCGTCACGCAGGGTATTGCTGCCGGTGTTAATTGACGTGCTCGCGTACCCAGCCATGTTGGCATATGCCCAATCGCCCGGGCAAAACGACAAGCGCGACAAGTGAAATACGAGCATGCGCGTCAGCTCTTCCGGGAACGGATGGAAGATATTGTGAGAGCGCAATCCCGCCTCGATGTGGGCAACATCGACCCGCAACAACCGACCGACTACGGCGCCCAACAGAGTTGAAAATGTGTCGCCATGCACCAATACGACATTTGGCTCGCCTGGCGGTCGCGGCATAAACTCATTAGATAATCGTATCGCACGTATGCAACTGGACATGAACCATTTCGCCATTTGCACAATACCGGTAATCTCGGGGCCGCTATACAGGTAGCGAGGTAGCGTTACAATCCCGAAATCGCCCATTAGTTGATCCATCGTTTCCCGATGTTGGCCGGTCAGAACCAGGTTAAGCGATAACTTGCGGCGTTCTATTTCCAATATAACAGGAGCCATCTTGATCAATTGGGCGCGGGTGCCGACGAAGCAAGTGATCATGAATTTTCTCTATTCGCACAATTCAATCCCATATTCGCGACGCGCCTCTTCAATATTGACAATCGGATCGCAGAAGTATGCATCGCCCTGCATGACCGCAGTTCGCGATGGTGAAAACCCCGAAAATCACAACTCAACCCGCTTGAATACCATCCGCGTTCCCGACAAATCAATCACATCGTCGACCTTCAGCAGCCGTGCATTTGCACCAATGGAGTTTCCGTTCACCAGCGGGAAAGAACTGCCTTCGACATGGGTAATGAAATAGTCCGGCGTGCGATGGGTTATCAACGCAACCTGAACTCCCGGCCGTCCGATGGTAGTCAAAGGTTTGGCAATTGGCAGTTCTTTTCCTGCAAACGGCCCGTTCAAGACTCTGATAAGCGCATGCTGTTGTAATGCAACATCGCCATCCGAAGCCGGCGTGCCGGCAAACGGGTCGTCTTCGCGGCCCTGCTCGGCCGCACCTTGCCGGTCGCCGGACGCTCTTTCAGTGCCGTCCCCGGCAACGAATCTGATCTTGTAAGGGGTCAACTCAATGATATCGTTATCTTGCAAAACATATTTTTTAACCGGCTGACCGTTTACTTGGGTACCGTTGGTGCTATTCAAATCCTCTAGAAAAGAATCTCCACGCAACGTAATGAGGACAGCATGTTCGGCACTGATCGCGGCATGGTCAATCACCAGATCATTGTGTGATCGGCGTCCGATCGTGATGCGTTCTTTGGTGAGCAGCACCTCTTTCAATATCGTGCCGTCCACCGTGAGGATGATCTTCGCCATTCAATTCTCCGACTATTTCTCTACGCTTTTCAATCGCCGCCATACCGGGGACTTCTCGGTCACCCAGTTCAATACCCGTTCCGGTAGCCCACCAAAAGAGGCGTGGCTTGACTGCACTTCTATCAAAATAACCGAGGTATTGTCTCTCCCGCCATTGCTGTTCGCACGTGTGATCAACGCTCCGCAGGTCAAGCCGAGATTGGATCTCGTCTGTTTCAAGATATCCCCGATCTCTTGCATTGACAGCATATCCGACAAGCCGTCCGAACATAACAGATAAATGTCGCCAGCTTGGGTCAGATGATCATGTATTTCTGCAACTATACTGTGATCGACGCCGACTGCGCGCGTAATCAGGTTGCGATTCGACGAAAAACGTGCCCAGTCCGGATCGACCAGCCCGGCATCGATTTGTTCTTGCAGCAACGAATGGTCGCGCGTGATCAGTGTCAATTCGCCGTGCCGCAGCCGATATGCGCGCGAGTCGCCCACATGCGCTATCGTCAGCTTGTTCCAGTGGAATACGGCAGCCACCAGGGTGGTTCCCATTCCGCTGAACTGCGGTTCATTGTGCGCGGCTTCCAGGATCGCAGAATTGGCGCGCTCTACCGACTCTGCCAGCAACTGCTGAATGTACTTGCTGTGATTGGAGCGCGCGATCCAGCCGTTATTCTGCAATTGTCCTTCCAGCGTTTCTTTCAACGTAGAAGTGGCGATCGCGCTGGCGACCTCCCCGGCGTTGTATCCGCCCATGCCGTCCGCAAGAATCGCCAGCCCATATTCAAGACTATGCACAATCGAGTCCTCATTGTGCGCGCGGACTAAACCTGTATCGGTTTTCGCGGCGATTTGGAGCTCGACATGATATGCCATGGGCTTTATGCGCGGAGTTCGATTTCAAAGGAAAAGACGGTCACACGGGCTTTCCAAGGCTAATAGCATAAATGATCATATCACTTGCAACGTACCACAAATTTCCCGCGTTTTCGCCAATATCGGAACACAGGCAATTCTAACCTCTAAGCAACATGCGACACTAAATTTTCCTTTTGGAACGCCACGATCCCAATAGCACTGCAGCAAACGCGCTGATCACCCCCGGCACGCTCAAATGCAGATCGGTAGCGGGGATGGCGAGTTCATGGTTCGGCAGATTTGTCTGGACCCACGTTTGAATCGCCGTATCGGAAAAGAACATTTCTCCCCCCAGATAGCCCAGCAAAGCGGCCCCCAGCATAATGGTGATGGGAAACTTCCTCATGATGTTGAGTACGAATGTGCTGCCATATACAATCAGCGGCACGCTCAATGCCAGGCCGATTATCAGCAGCAGCACATTTCCTTTGGCTGCTGCCGCCACACCCAATACATTATCGAGGCTCATCACAAGATCGGCGAGCAATATCGTTCTAACCGCTGAACCTATCGTTGCGTGACTGGCGACGCTGCTTGTCTGATGCTGATCCGCGATGAGCTTGACGGCTATGTAAAATAGTAAAATGCCGCCTACTATTTTCAGATAGGGCAACACCAGCAACTCGAGAGCAAAGACGGTGAGGACCGCCCGCATGACAATGGCGGCGGCGCTGCCAAAGAAAATTGCAGGCTTTTGCTGCTTTGCCGGCAATGCGTGTGCGGCCAATGCAATGACTATAGCGTTATCTCCCGACAGCACGACATTGACCAGCATGATATTGGCCAACGAAGTCCAGACAGTGGGTGAAGCAATCAGTTCGAGAGCGTCCATAGTGCCGGCGGCGAAGCGAGGAAATAAGTGCTGATACTGAAAATATTGCGGGGGGCTTAAGCCCCCCGCAATATTATGGTCCGGATGCGCAACGTGAAGATTAGTTCGCGCCCGAACAGCGGTCGCTGTTTCGACTGTGCGCTTGCGCGCTACAAGATCGATTTCAGCAGACGCGCCATTTCAGACGGATTTTTCGTCACTTTGATGCCGCATGCAGCCATGATGTCCAGCTTGGCCTGTGCAGTATCCGCGCCGCCTGAAATCAGTGCGCCCGCGTGTCCCATACGCTTACCTGCGGGTGCCGTCACGCCTGCGATGAAGCCGACCACCGGTTTCTTCATATTGTCTTTGATCCAATAGGCTGCATTGGCTTCGTCCGGGCCGCCTATTTCACCGATCATGATGACAGCGTCGGTGTCGGGGTCGTCGTTGAACGCCTTCATGATATCGATATGCTTCAAGCCGTTGATCGGATCGCCGCCAATGCCTACCGCCGTCGATTGCCCCATACCGAGCGCAGTCAATTGGCCGACTGCTTCGTAAGTCAAGGTTCCGGAGCGGGAGACAACGCCGATGCGGCCCTTCATGTGAATGTGGCCCGGCATGATGCCGATTTTGATTTCGTCCGGGGTAATCAGGCCGGGACAATTCGGTCCAAGCAACAGTGTTTTGCTGCCGGATTTAGCCATGCGGTCCTTGAGGGCCATCATGTCGCGCACCGGAATGCCCTCGGTAATGCAGATCGTCAGATCGAGGCCTGCTTCAACTGCCTCCCAAATTGCGGCGGCGGCGCCGGCGGGTGGCACATAAATGACGGAAACCGTGGCGCCGGTTTGCGCCTTGGCCTCGGCAACGTTGGCAAAAATAGGAATACCCTCGAAATCTTCTCCGGCCTTCTTCGGGTTTACCCCGGCGACGAAGCAATTTTTCCCGTTGGCGTAATCGCGGCACATGCGGGTGTGAAATTGGCCGGTCTTGCCGGTGATACCTTGCGTGATAACTTTGGTGTCTTTATTAATCAGGATCGACATATTTGTTCCTTGTGCGATTATTGTCCGTTGGCCGCGGCAACTACCTTTTGCGCGGCTTCTTCCATCGTGTCGGCCGCGATGATCGGCAAGCCGGAATCGGCCAGCATTTTTTTGCCCAAATCTTCGTTGGTGCCCTTCATGCGGACCACCAGCGGGACCTTCAGCGATACTGCCTTGGAAGCGACGATCACGCCTTCGGCGATCACGTCGCACTTCATGATGCCGCCGAAGATATTGACCAGAATCGCCTTCAATCCGGGGTTTTTCAACATGATCTTGAAGGCCTCGGTCACCTTCTCAGCGGTCGCACCGCCGCCGACATCCAGGAAGTTGGCCGGTTCGCCGCCGAACAGCTTGATCGTGTCCATGGTTGCCATCGCCAACCCTGCGCCGTTGACCAGGCAACCGATATTGCCGTCGAGCGAGATATAAGCAAGGTCGAATTTGGAAGCTTCGATTTCAGCCGGATCTTCTTCATCGAGATCGCGATAGGCAACGATTTCCGGTTGACGGTAAAGCGCATTGGCATCGAAGTTGAATTTGGCGTCCAAGGCAATGACCTTGCCGGTTCCAGTCAAGATCAACGGGTTGATTTCGGCCAGCGACGCATCGGTTTCCCAATATGCTTTATACAGGCCCTGCAATTGCACGCGGGCGTCGGCGATAGATGCCGGAGGGATGCCGATCTTGCCTGAAATCAGGTCTGCCTCCGCATCGGTCAAACCTACTGCCGGATCAATCGCGATCTGGTGAATCAGTTCAGGATGTTTCTCCGCCACCTCTTCAATGTCCATCCCGCCTTCGCTCGACGCCATCAGGACGACGCGTTGGCTGACGCGATCGGTGACCATGCTCACGTAGAGTTCTTTCTTGATGTCTGCGCCTTCTTCGATCAGTAGACGCCGCACTTTTTGACCGCCTGGGCCGGTTTGATGCGTGACCAGCTGCATGCCCAGGATAGCCTGCGCGTATTCCTTGACTTGTTCGAGGGTCTTTGCAACTTTCACCCCGCCGCCCTTGCCGCGACCGCCAGCGTGGATTTGGGCTTTGACCACCCAGACCGAACCGCCCAGCGTTTCCGCTGCCTTGACGGCTTCGTCTACAGTAAGGCACGGAATACCGCGCGGTACCGTGACCCCGAACTTGCGGAGAATTTCTTTGCCCTGATACTCATGGATTTTCATGCGAGCTTCCCTTCAAACGCTTATAGTGAAAAATTTATTGGAATGATTATTTGGAGTGATTATTTGGAGTGATTAACTGGGTTCAGATTTTACTGCCTGTGCGACCGTCCAGCGCGGATAATACTTTGCAACGGCCGCCCCATCGCTACGCAGAGCGTGGCAACGGTCGAGTTGAAACGGTTTTTGGCCGTGCCCGGTTGTATTGGCCGCCTGATGCGGATCAAATACATCGCCAGCGAATGCCTGAATTGCGGCGGTCGGCAGAACCAGCGCGAGTTCGGTCAGGTGGGTGCAGCCGAGCATGCCGCCCAGAGATGCATGCAACGCATGCCGAAAACCCTTGATCAAGTTCAGACCGATCAATTGCTTATACGCCGGCGCAATCGTATCGCAATACCCTGGGTAGGGAACTGCATCGGAAGCGGCCTCAGCCGCCACGATCGTGAATTGCGTATTAATCGTCACACGCAACCATAAATCGTGCAACGCTGCACCCGCCGGCCTTACACCGGAAGCAAGCAGGGTGTCGCGCGTTTTAATATCGGAAATGTGGGCGTCAATATCCCATAGGCCGTCGTCGCGCGCATACGCGTCGATCTGGATCGCGCGGCTATGCTTCAAGGCGCGGCGGGATATCGGTAATGAAAGGGGCATAAGGACCAATGCCGGTGAAGCAACAAAAAATATGCCGCATTTGCGCGTTGCTACCGCAGCTTCTGCGGCAACAGCCGCTCATGCAGCGCCGCAAAAACCACAAAAGTGTAGCACAGGTAGACCATTCGTACCTAGTTCGACGGTTTGGCGTATCTGGCGGTTTGGCGCCTGCCATCTGCCGGGCAGGAATCCGGTGTGCGTTTCCCGAGCGGAAATATACTTTTTTGCGGTATAGGCTTACGTGGGGCGGGTGCGGAAACACTCGTCGAGAAATTATATTATTGATAATAATCGTCAGCAACGAGTGGCGTCGAGCCGAGCTCTGCACGATTATTCTTCGGTTTGCTCAAACCCTTTGATTGCCGCACGTATCGCCCGGTGCGAAAACCCGCGCTGCTGCAAAAATCGCATGCATTTGGCGCGCGCAACGGCGTCGACGGGTGGGCCATCATATTTCCTGTGTAACACGGCTGCCGCACGCGCGCACTCATCCAACGCAAGATCAGCCTTGATCTCTGTCAACGCCTCCCCCGCAATTCCGTGACTTTGCAGTTCCAACAGGATGCGGTTATTGCCGAAGCGGGTCGCGCGACGCCGAACTAATGATTCGGAGAAGCGCGATTGCGATAGTAATTTAGCCGCCTCCAACTGATCCAGCAATGCGCATACATCGTCGCCCTCTTGCGCATAGGCAGAGAGTTTGCGACTCAACTCCAAACGACTGTGTTCGCGAGCCGATAAATACCGAAGAGCCCGCGCCTTTAGACTCATTTGCATCTTTGCCATGGTGTTCTAACCGACGCGGGTCTCGGCCCATCACGTGATCGAATCGGATATGCAAGGCGCTGTCATACCACTTCTTTGCTTTCCTTGGGCTCCTTACTTTCTTTTGCTTCTTTGCTGCCGGCTTTCTTGGCTACCGGCTCCGGCGCCTGAGTTCCGCCCAGTTCAGGCACGCCAAGCGAAACACGCACCTTGTTCTCAATTTCACGCGCCAGTGCAGGATGTTCTTTCAAATAGTTGCGCGCATTGTCCTTGCCTTGCCCGATGCGTTCGCCGTTGTAGCTATACCAAGCACCGGATTTTTCGACAATTTTAGCATCCGACCCAAGATCGAGAATTTCGCCTTCACGCGACGTGCCTTCGCCATACAGAATATCGAAATGGGCTTCTTTAAACGGCGGGGCGATCTTGTTCTTGACTACTTTGACCTTGGTCTCATTGCCAATCACTTCATCGCCGGATTTGATCGAACCGGTACGGCGAATATCCAGACGTACCGACGCATAAAATTTCAGCGCATTGCCGCCGGTAGTCGTCTCCGGATTGCCAAACATAACACCGATTTTCATACGGATCTGATTAATGAAAATCACCAGTGTATTGGTGCGATTGATGGATCCCGTCAACTTGCGCAGCGCCTGCGACATCAAACGTGCCTGCAGTCCCGGCAATGAATCACCCATCTCGCCTTCAATTTCGGCGCGCGGCGTCAACGCGGCGACCGAATCGATCACGATCAAATCGACGCCACCGGAGCGAACCAGCGCATCGGTAATTTCCAGCGCCTGTTCCCCGGTATCGGGTTGAGAAATCAGCAATTCGGATAAATTGATACCCAACTTTTGCGCGTAACCGACATCCAGCGCATGCTCCGCATCGATAAACGCACAAGTGCCACCCAGTTTTTGCATTTCAGCAATAGTCTGCAAGGTCAAAGTGGTTTTACCCGACGATTCCGGACCATAAATTTCCACTACGCGTCCGCGCGGCAATCCGCCTACACCCAGTGCAATGTCGAGACCCAGCGACCCGGTGGAAACCACTTGCACCTCTTCCACCACAGCGCCATCTTCCATGCGCATCACTGAACCCTTGCCGAATTGCTTTTCGATTTGCGCTAGTGCCGCAGCCAGTGCCTTGCTCTTATCGGAACTTGGTGCGTTTTTCTTGTCATCCATAAGGTTTCTTTCAGCGGTTTGATATAAAAACAACTTTTATACAGCATGAGATTTGACGCCACAAACCGTACTGTATAAAAAAACAGTACTTTATGCAAGCGTTGTGTTCCTGTTCTTCAAATATTTTTGAAATTTGTTATTTCGGCGCTCTCTGTCCGCCGATGTCTCTTATACCTTGCATTCTATTTTGTGACGTCATCGGGGAGAAATTTCTCCGCGACAACTGCGCGCGGCCGATGATTACCGTCCTCGCCTGTGCCTGATTCACTTTCTTGACGTTCGGTATATGAAACATGATTGATCTGCGTCAAAAAAACAGTAGCACGAAGCCGCTAATATATTTCTAATGGTTCGGCAAAACCGCTGGCCACGTGGCAAACTCGATCGCCTTTCAAAGCGGTGCGAAGACGATGGCTTGAGAACCCAAGGAATCGCAATGAACGTCATCAGCCTGCCTACCACCGATTACTACTTTCACCATTTTTCCACAGAATACGACCGGCTATACCGGCTATCGCCACTCGGGACAATGATCACCGACGCGGCTAAAAAAATAGTGTATATCAACCCGGCCTTCGAAGCTGTAACCGGTTACACGACGCAGGAAGCGCTCAACTGTACGCCCGAGATACTTCATTCCGGCCGCCATTCCAGGGAATTCTATCAAACGCTATGGCTGTCGCTACAGTACCAAGGCTGGTGGCAAGGGGAAATTTGGAATCGGCGTAAGAACGGCCAAATCTATCCGGAATGGCTAACCATTAACCGTATCTGCACCGATGATGGATCAGGTAGCCGGTATCTTGGCGTATTTCTCGACATCAGCGTGCGCAAACAACAGGAAGAGACCTTACATTTCGATGCCACGCACGATTCATTGACGGGGCTAGCCAACTACGCGTTGATGAAAAGCCATCTTTGCGCAAGCATCCAACAGGCGCGCGCGCCGCAATGCTCGGTAGCAGTGCTGTACATCGACCTGGATCGGTTTAAGCCGATCAACGATTGCTATGGGCATGAGCAAGGTGACTTACTGTTGAAACTGGTCGCCGAGAGACTGCAAGCCAACGTCAGAACCACCGATTTCGTCGCCCGTGCAGGCGGGGACGAATTCGTAGTCGTCCTCGACGCGTTGCAATCGCCCGAGGGCGTCGCGCAAAGCGTCGCGCAGATGCTGATAAGCGCTCTCTCCACCCCGTTTCGACTCGGTTCGCACCTCGTCAATATCGGATGCAGCATCGGGATCGGTATTTTTCCGAGTAACGGCATCACTTGCAGTGAATTGCTCAATGCCGCCGATAGCGCAATGTACCGCGCCAAACGGGACGGCGGCGGACGTTTCATTTCGGCTTGAAGGGGCGGGAACGAGTATCGGCTAGCTATCCT
Source organism: Oxalobacteraceae bacterium (assembly GCA_003132085.1). Classification (GTDB taxonomy): domain Bacteria; phylum Pseudomonadota; class Gammaproteobacteria; order Burkholderiales; family Burkholderiaceae_D; genus PKWO01. The sequence goes on from PKWO01000559.1 coordinate 25,511, forward strand.
TATCCTGCCTCCTCGGCCTGCGCCGGCAAAGCGGCGCGCTAACTGGCAATGTGAAGTGGTTTTCGACGTGGTGACGCCGACGAATCACTCGCGCCGTGCGACGCCGCCGTGGGTAGCCATGCGGGCCTCTCCTGACGGTCGGAGTCGATGATGACCAGATACCGCCCCGGCGTTGAGACCGGCTCGCGGTCTGCTTGCAGCACCCAGAGATGCTCCCCGCGGCTCACGGCTTCATCGTACTCGGCATCCAGCAATCCATAGTGATCGATCAGGACGTTCAGCTCGGCGGGAATGCGAATGCAACCCTTGGACTGGGGCTGGCCCAATTTCTTTTCAAGGAAAGTCGGATCGGTCGCGTGCATCTGCAAGCGCATCGTGCTCTGCACATGCGGCCCCCATCCGCGTTCACCGGTCACCCAGCCGAAATCATATACCCGCATACCCTTTACCCCATAGCCGCGTATCCCAAACTGATTTTTTGTGCCTTCAGCGCGAAAATCCATATTCGCGAGCGTATGAGGGAACACGCCCAACGGAGTCAGAAAATGGTCGAAGCTACCAGTTTTTCCGGTGGACGCCGGCGACGCCGCGATAAAACTCCAGCGCCCTTCCGGGGATTTCCAATAGATCAACACCGCCTGTACCAAAGGATTGCGGTCGGCCAGAATAATGTATTGCGATGGCATATCCGACAGGCCGGCACCGGCCAGAACCTGCTCCAGTTTCGATGCATAGGCTTCCTGTTCGTCCAGAGGCACCATAAGACGCATCTTCACGCGTTGCTCAAACGACGTTGCGATATCTTCCGGCGAAAGCGGAGCAGCAATCGAAGAAATTGCCGTGGCTTGCCCACTCATTGCAAAAAAGGCCGAATACACAACGCACTTTACGAGGCGGGTAGGGATACGCACTAACGTCCAGGCGATTTGATCTGAAACTGCCGGCATATCCGACCACGCTTGACGGAATCCCGGAGCAACCCTAGCATGGCTGTACCGCGGGTTTGACGACTGCCTGCACTTCGTCTTTGAACAACGCGTCCAGCCCGGCGCGATCGACTACTTCTTTTTCCAGCAACAAGTGCGCCAGCGCACTCAGTGTGGTCCGATGCTCGGCCAACGTGCACTTGACCCGATCATGCGCCTCGCTGAGAAATTTCTTCACTTCTTCATCGATCGCCTGCGCGGTACGCTCGCTATATTCCCTTCGCCCCTGTGGCAAACCATCATTCAAATACAACCCATGGAGCGGTTGCTCGAAGGCGGCCAGCCCCAAGGACTCGCTCATGCCGAATTGCGCAACCATCTGACGCGCCATGTCGGTGGCGCGCTGCAAGTCGTTCTGCGCTCCGGTAGAGACGTCGCCAAACACAATCTCCTCTGCAACGCGACCGCCGAGCAATACGTCAAGCCGATCCAGGAGTTCCGTCCGGCGCAGCAGATAACGATCTTCGGTAGGCGTCTGCTGGGTATAGCCTAGCGCTGCGATGCCACGGGGAATGATGGAGATTTTGCTTACGCGATCGGCGTTGGCACGAAACTCGGTAACTATTGCGTGTCCCGCTTCGTGATAGGCAACGGTCTCCTTCTCTTTCGGGTTCATCACCCGGTTCTTCTTTTCCAGTCCGCCGACAATACGATCCAGGGCCTGATCGAAGTCGGACATCTCTACGCTTTTCTTGTCCTTGCGCGCGGCAAGAAGCGCGGCTTCATTCACCAGATTGGCGAGATCGGCGCCGGCAAATCCGGCGGTCCTGGCCGCTATCGTGGTGAGATCGACCTCCGGCGCCAGCGTCACGGTCTTCACGTGCACTTCAAGAATTTTGCGACGGCCCTTCAAATCGGGGCGATCCAAAGCGATGTGGCGATCGAACCGTCCTGGGCGCAGTAGCGCAGGATCGAGAATTTCCGGCCGATTGGTCGCCGCCATGATGATGACGCCCTTGTTGGTGTCGAAACCGTCCATTTGCACCAGCAACTGATTAAGCGTCTGTTCGCGCTCCTCGTGCCCGCCAAATGACGCGACGCCGCGCGCTTTGCCGAGGGCGTCCAACTCATCGATGAAGATGATGCATGGCGCCTTTTGCTCGGCCTGCGCAAATAGATCGCGCACGCGCGCCGCGCCGACGCCGACGAACATCTCCACGAACTCGGACCCGCTCATCGAGAAGAACGGCACGCCGGNNTTGGCCAGCAACGTCTTGCCCGTTCCCGGCGCACCGACGATCAAAACGCCCTTCGGTATTTTGCCGCCCAAGCGCCGATAGCGAGCAGGGTCTTTGAGGAACTGCACCACTTCGATGAGTTCATCCTTGGCTTCATCGATGCCGGCCACATCATCGAAAGTAACCCCGGTTTCTTTTTCCATGTAGACCCTGGCCTTGCTCTTCCCAACTTCAAGCATGCCGCCTGCGCCCCCCATGCGCTTCATCGCATAGCTCCAAATGCCAACGAAAACAAGCGCCGGCAAAACCCAGGAAAGGATAGCCGAAAACCAATGGCTGTCGAACTGACCGGAAAAGCGAACCTTGGCTGTCTCGAGATCTGGCACCAGTACCGGATCAGTCACACGCACGGTGTCGAAGCGGTGATCGCCCTGCCCCATTTTCTGCAGATCCGCGACGGTTTCCTTTGTGAGCAGCCCTTCCAGCCCATCGCTCTTGATGACGCCGCTGATTACGTTGTCATTGATAATCAGATTGTCCACCTTGCCGGCTTTTAGCAGGGTCTTAAATTCACTGTAGGTGAGCGTCTCGCTATTTCCCGGTTTGATGAGTACCTGCAATGCGAGTACGATCAATAGCGTGAACGCGAAATACCATAGCGAAAAATTTAACCGTTTTTTTTCCATGGAGCCGGTATCACCGTCCGACCAGGTGAAGTATTTGACTTGAATCAACGCACATGCAACGAACCCCGAACGATAGTTGGAATCGCAAGGGATGACGGCTCCGGCCGCAACCCGTGCACCGCCCTCGGTTGCCGACCGCTAAGCCGCTTTAGCGTAATCGATCTGCTTTCACAAAATATTTGCGCGCATAATTGAGCAACTGGCCATCGCTTGGGTGATCAACAGTCTCTACACTCAAGACTTTTTCCGCAATCGCAGGCTGGTGTTTCATCAAATGCTTCATCAGCGCCAGTTTTTCAAAGCCCGGCCCGACGATCAAAATCTCGAGGGAATCCTTGACTGCATCAGCAACATCATCGAAATAATGCGCGTTTTCGGGAGCACGCCCCACCCCCATCACGCCAGACTTGGTATGCAAATGCGGGTGAGTCGAATGCACCTTGATCACTTCATTTTCCGCAGCTTCTGCATTGAAGTGAATAACGTGCGCTTGAACATGGTCGATCCAAATTACAACATGGTTAAATGACATAGGTATTTCCTTCGAATAGACAGCCGTTTACACTAAAGCGAGGCGCCATGCATCACGCCGTGGCGCTTCTCAAATAGTTCCTGACAGGGCAGACAGTACAGTGCAATAGGTTGCGCACTTATTCTGTCCAGTGAAATGGGCTCGCCGCAATCCGCGCAGACGCCGTAGGTACCGGCCTTGATACGCAACAGCGCAGCGTCGATCTCGCGTAATTCGGCGAGCTCGTGGCTAAGTTGCGCAATATCGGTGTCATTAAACAAATCAGCTTCCGCCCAATCGCCGACTTCCTCCAAATGATTGGCCAGCACCAAGTTATCCGGGTCGTCCGAGCGATGAAGGTGCTGCCGGATGCCGGCCACGATGACTTCTCGACGCATGCGTAACAGTGATTCAGGTTCTGATGTTTTCGACAGGTTTAAGGACGTCACTTCAATCTCCAGAATGTGGTGCGGCATGCCAACATCAATGCTTTCAGCCAATCCGATGCGTTGCTGGCGTTTCACCACCGATCACGGTGGCGATCGTTTCTTTTTTTTCGGATAAATCGTGGCACTTTTGCAGGAACTCTTCACTGCTTATTTCGCGATCCCCATACGCCTGTTGCAAAACATCAATCGCCCTTTCGATAGGGTTGGATGGTTTCCTCTTTTTTTTCAGAAACACGATCAACGCCAGAGTCAAGGCAATCAGAAAGCTCAATCCAAGCAGAATAGCAAGCTCCATCGTGAAGTCTCCTCCACATATCCATCCCCACGTATCCCATCCGCACATGATTTACCTCACTTTCCCGGTGGCCGCCATGTCGAACGCATCGTCACCTGCGGCGGCGAAATCGCCAAAAATTTTGGTCACGCCGGTTAGATGAACACACAAAACCGCAGGCAAAAGTCATTGATTAAACTGTAACCGCAAGTGGTTGACGAGTCAGCAGGTTGGCTTGATCCATATCAAAAATCAGCAGAATTTGACTGCACGCTTCACAACGTCGCCCCATGCATGGCGCCAGCCAATTCTTGGAAATACGCAAATCCAATTTCATTTGCAACTATTCGAATTATTCCTCAACTGCGCGCGCCGGCAACCGGTGGCGTCTTGCCGCCTGCCGACTCGCCCCGCGCATTTTTTGACCCATTTTTAGTTTGTCTGGCACAACCATTCCTGGCAGCATTTGTATTCGGACGGTGTTTGATCCAGATCAAGCACCGCCAAATTACTTGCCACTACAGTTGCCCTATATTCAATTCGCATCAACCTGTAGAAATCGGAGCGGATATCATGAGCAGATGGAAACTCATTGCTGTGGCGCTGTTGCTGCTTAATCTGAGCGGATGCGGCTATAACACGATGCAGGCGCAGGACGAGCAGGTCAAGGCTGCGTGGTCGGAAGTGGTGAACCAGTATCAGCGGCGTGCGGATTTGATTCCCAATCTGGTGAGTACGGTGAAAGGGTACGCTGCTCACGAGAAGGACGTGTTGACTCAAGTAACGGAGGCCCGGGCGCAGGTCGGCACTATCCAGGCCACGCCGGCGCTGCTGAATGACCCGCAAGCGTTTGAGAAATTCCAGCGGGTTCAGGGGGAGCTGTCCGGAGCGCTTTCCCGATTGTTGGCGGTTTCGGAGAATTATCCTCAGCTTAAAGCCGATGCCAACTTTCGCGATTTGCAGGCTCAACTTGAAGGTACCGAAAACCGTATCACGGTGGCGCGCAACCGCTACATCAAGGCAGTCGAAGAATATAATGTGACGATACGGTCATTCCCCTCCAATTTGACGGCCAAAATGTTTGGCTATTCCGTCAAACCCAACTTTTCCGTCGAAAACGAGCGGACAATTGCTGTCCCGCCCAAAGTCGATTTCGGACCCGACGCAGGTAAACCGCAAAATGCCTCATCGGGGAGCGGCAAGTGAGGATATTCG
>PKWO01000165.1 GCA_003132085.1 Oxalobacteraceae bacterium
GCGTCATCCAGAAACGCCAATCCTGCTGGCCCTTTCAACATCGCGATCGTCGCGTAACTGCCCGCCGCCACAGCCAAGGGCGCCAGCACGCTAACCGAACGCCATCCTTGCACCGGCTGTCCCGAACGCGGGTCGAGAATGTGGCAATAGCGCCTGCCGTCGAGCTCGAAAAATCGTTCGTAATCGCCGCTGGTAGCCAATGCGCCGGAGTGCACCGGAATGACTGCGACCACTGCGTCGGCGTTGCGCGGATCCTGGATGCCGATAGCCCAAGGTTTGCCGTCAGGCTGCGGTCCGATGATGCGCATGTCGCCGCCCAAATTGACGTATCCGGATTGCGCGCCCTGTTCAAGCAGGGCGGCGGCTGCGCGGTCGGCTGCATATTCCTTGCCGAAACCGCCGAAATCGATTTCCATGCCTGGCTTGGATAAACGTATGCGCGGTTGCTGTCCGTGTTGTTGCCAGTGAACCGAACGCCAGCCTATCAACGCCAGCAACGACTGCAATTCGTCCGCGTCCGGGAGCTTTGCTTGACGAAAATTCCAAAGACGGCGCAACACGCCGGAGGTGATATCGAACAGTCCGCCGCTAACCTCAAACAATGCATCGGCATACCCGAACAGAGCCGCGCTCTCGTCGTCGACGTCGATCCAGTCGATGCCTGCAGCGGCATTGATCCTGGAAATGATGCTGCCGGTCAAGTAACGGGAATACTTGGCCTCGATTCGCCTGACTTCATCCACCGCATACTGTGCCAAACGCCGGGCCGCCGCCTCGTCTTCGGCTGCCAGTCGGACCTGGCAACGGCAGGCCATCGCATCGAATGCTATGTCGAAAACCGATGCAATTTTGCCCATGGCAACATGATAACCTACCACTGCTTCGACAGGCCCACCTGGATAATACGTGCGTAATACGGCGCAAGATCCCGATTGGCGTTGCCGAACAGCGCCCAACTGCCGCGCTGTGCATAATTTTCCAGCTTCACATCAACGCGCAGGTCGCGCGTCAGTTGCTTCTCGACTTTCAGTCCGAGGGTATACGCGCCGAATGCCGACAGCCGCTGATCCTCGGTAATGTAAGCAGCCGAACCGAACACATAGCCGGGTGGGAACGGCGGGCCGAAGGTCGGATCGTAAACAGGATTCACATAAAAGCCGGCAGCCGTTTGCGTATAGATCCGCGCCGACGGCGTCATTATCCAGCCATGCGGCATCGGCTGCACGTATTCGAGGCCGAAGGTATGCGCCCGGATCTGATAGGTGTCGCTGTAATACCGGTAACTGAAACGGCTGGTGCCGCCAGAGCTGTCCAGATGATGATTCCAGCGCAGCAGCAAGATATTTTGGCTGCGCTCGTCCGGACGATTGTCGACATACTTGTAAGGATCGGACAAATAACCTTGTTCCGCCACATGGGTGATATCAAGCTGGACAATATCGCGTTGCGTCAGTATCTGCGTTACGCCGGCCATCAACTCAAGCGTATGTTTCTTGGCGTCAACTACTATCAGATTGACCGGATTGATGGTGTCGTTGGTGACGCCAAGACCGAAATTCGCCGTCGTGTTCTTGTCTGCGGTGGATGCGCTGCCTCCGATGGAAATCGAACGCGACTGGTAATCGTCTTCGCCCGAATGCGCGACAGCGGCATTCAGACTTCCCTGGGGAAAATATCGGCTGACGCTCAGGTCCTCGGCCACGCGGTGATCGCGCATCGTGGAAGCGCCTGAGATCGCAGTATGGTAGCGCGGCGAGGCGCCGGAAATGCTGTCGGAGACCACCGATCCCTGTAGCGACCAGACATCGGCGATCGGCGTCTGCACGCCAATCGATGGCGAGCTTACCGCGATACGGTCCAATCCAGGCTGCCAATCGTGATAATCCAGGTATTTCAGACTAATCGCACCCTGCTCAGGAGGGGTATCGGCGTGCGCCGCACCGATCAAACCCGGCAAAGCCAGTGCCGCCATCAGTATCGCACCGCCTAGCGGCGACGGATTGCCGGTATCGGCTGGTTGGGTGGCGTTCAACGATTGGGAGGCCGCAGTTAATTGCATCCGCAACCCCCGCCGCCAACGCTGGAGCCGCCGGACGCTGCTTCACGGCTGGAGTAGATGTGCTCGGAGAATTTGGTTTCCAGAGGATCTCCCTGAATGGTCATCTCAGGCCGCGCAAGCGTCCCTTTTTCCCAAGGTTGGACCGGCTGGATAAACGCGCAACCGGAAGTCGCAAGTAGCGCCAATGAAGCGATCGGTGCGCGCCATAAAGGGGTAAATGAAAATGAAAATGAAAATGACATGCATGCTCCTATTTCAATGTTTGTGTTGCTACCCGTCGCACATTCGCACTGATCAGGTTTTCGAGTTCTGCCTTGTCGGCGTCGCTAAAGCCGGCGTGCATCGATAGCACCCGGCCATCCGGGCCGACCAGGATACTGCTCGGCATCCCCTTGATTCCATAGGAGCGGGCAACCGCGCCGGCCGGATCGAACCCGATTGCAAAATTGGCGGAGGTCGCCGCCAAAAAATCGGCTGCATCCTGGTGTTTCGCGTCGAGATTCACCGCAAGCACCTGCAATCCTTGCGCGCCGTATCGTGCTTGAATCTGGTTCATCCAGGGGAACGAACGCTTGCAAGGAGCGCACCACGAAGCCCAAAAATCGAGATACACCAGCTTGCCGCGATACGCGGACAGCTTGACCGGGCCGTTCGGCCCGGGGAGATCAAATGCCGGCGCTGCACTGTCCGGCTCCAATGCCGCCGCCGGCAGCGCAAAAGCGCTTGCCAGTAAAATAAAAAACGGCGTCAACAAGTGCGTAAAACGGCGCGCAATTCTCGCTGCAAGCCGATCGGCTTGCGATACCGGCCTGCTTGCCGTCATGGACTTCGATATCATTGCATCGCTCCAGCCAAATACCAGGCGCCGATGGTGCTGCGCTCGCTACTGGTCATTCCGGTGATATTCCCGTAGGGCATGATTTGCTGTTGCACCGCGTATTGATAGATGAGCGCGGCGTATTGATTAATCTCCGCCGGAGTGTCGAGCATCACGCCAAGCGGCGCCGGACTGAAACCAGGCTCGACCGGGTGAATCGAATGACAGGGAACGCAGCGTTGCGTGATAATCGCCTGCACTTTGGTAAATGCCATCGCCGTCGCCCCCACCCCCAACATGGGAATCGTGGCGTTGACTGTCGCTTCGTAGCTTGTCGTATTAGTTGTGGCGGTAACATTGCTCAGCATGTTACGGACAACGGCATTGGCGGCAAGACCGCTGTAGGCGCTCAACGCATTCTGGCTAGTGATTTGGGCGTCGAAATAATTCGCCACCGTCAGGCGGTTGTTGACCAATTGCTCGTCGCTGCTCGTGGTGGGCTCGGATGCAGCGGCCGCGATTATTGCCAATGCTGCCTGCCCTTGGGTTATCGTGCCGTTGCTGACCAATCCC